>NZ_JCBANG010000019.1:0-83105 GCF_059760905.1 Achromobacter sp. 1011811831 | reverse complement strand
GGCCGGGGCCCACTATATGCCTCTCCCGCAAATCCGCAACTGCCGCGATCTCAGGCGTGGACGGCGGCGAAATGGCGCTCCAGCTCGGCGTCGGCCCGGCTCCGCGCGCCCGCCAGCGTGTCGCCGCCCGCCGCCGTGCGCTGGACCGAGAAGAAATGGATCGTGCGCAGACCGATGGTGTTCAGGATGGCGGTCAGGTACGGCGTGAGGAAGTCGGGCTGGCGCGCGGGTTCGGAGGCGAACGATCCGCCGGACGAGACCGCGACATACACCGGGCGGTCCGCCAGCACGCCCTGCTTGCCGGCGGGGATGTGCGTGAAGGTCCGGTTCGCGCGCACCACATGGTCGATCCAGGCCTTGAGCGCCGAGGGCACCGTGTAGTTGTGCATGGGCGTGCCGATGACCAGGCAGTCGGCGGATTCCAGCTCGCGTATCAATGTCTCGGAATCGGCCAGCGAGCCGCGCGTCAGGTCGGCGGCGGCCCCGGGGGTGCCCAGCGCGCGGGCATAGTCGCCATCCACGTGGTCGATCGTGCCCTGCCGCAGATGCCGGCCGATGACCTGCGCGCCAGGGTGTTGGCGCATGAGCCGGTCGACGATGGCGCGGGACAGGCGCGCGCTTTCCGAGCCCTCCAGCCTCGGGCTGCAATCCAGATGCAGGATGCGGTTCATCGCGGCGTCTCCTGTTCCAGGAGCTTGGAGAAGCGCATGGCGCTGGTCAGCAGGCCCTGGCGGAAATAGAAGCGCTGGGCCAGCGCGTTCGACAGGCCGGTATCCAGCACCAGCTTGGCGCAGCCGGCGCGTTGCGCCGATTCCGTCAGCGCGTCGAGCAGCCGGGCGCCCAGGTTGCGGCCACGGCTGGATTCATGGGTCACCAGGTCGTCCACGTACAGGAAGCTGCCGTAGATGAGGTTCTCGTCCAGCCGGTAGCCGGCCAGCGCCAGCGGCTCCTCGCCGCGCCAGGCGCCGAGCAGGCGATAGCGCTGCGCCGCCATGCGGCGCACGCGCGCGATGAAGTCAGCCGGGTCGGCCAGGTGCGGGCGCAGCTGGCGCATGAGGGGGAAGCAGGCGCGCAGTTCGTCTTCGGTGTCGGCGTGGCGTAGTTGCATGTCGTCCAATTGCGTGGATCCTGGTGCGGGCGCTGGCGCTGTGGCCGGCGCGGGTTGGAACAGGTCTCCATGCTAGCGGCCGCATGGCTTATTACATATATCCAAGAATGTTGTTTTGTACTGGGCCATGATGAATTTCCGCCTGGATTCGGGACCGTGACAGGGACTGGGCGCGGCAGGTCCGCCGCATTTTCTGCCTGCATAAGGCGCTGAAATTTGTACGTACAGGTAGTACGTACAAGATGTACACTAGCGCGTCTTTCTTGCCGACAGACGCGCGCATGAACGTCTGCCTGACCGAAAATTCCTCATGGAGACTCCTACCTTGGCAACCGAATCCACCCGTTCCCCATTCTTTGGCACGATGCAGAAAATCCCAGGCGGCCTGATGCTGGTGCCGCTGGTGCTGGGATCCCTGATCGGCACGTTCGCGCCGGACGCGCTGACGATCGGCGGCTTCACCACCGCGCTGTTCAAGAACAGCGCCCTGCCCCTGATCGCCCTGCTGATCTTCGCCACGGGCACCCAGGTCAACACGCGCACCGGCGGCCCGATCCTGGCCACTGCCGGCACCATCCTGCTGATGAAGACGCTGGTTCCGGCCACGCTGATCATCATCCTGGGCAGCTACGTGGGCCTGAACGGCGTGCTGGGCGTGTCGATCCTGGCCATGCTGGCTGCCTTCGACAACAGCAATGGCGGCCTGTGGCTGGCCTACACCGGCCAGTACGGCGACGCGCGCGATCGCGGCGCCTACGTCGCCAGCGCGGTCAATGACGGTCCCTTCTTCAGCCTGCTGTTCCTGGGCGCCTCGGGCTTGGCCGACATTCCGCTGGTCGCGCTGGTGGCGGCGCTGGTGCCGTTCCTGCTGGGCGTGGTGGTCGGCAACCTGGATGCCAAGTGGCGCGACGTGCTCAAGCCCGTGCCGAACATCGTCATCCCGTTCTTCGCTTTCGCCCTGGGCACCGGCATCAACCTGGGCGCGGTCGTCAGCGGCGGCGTCAGCGGCCTGATCCTGGGCCTGATCATCAGCCCCATCACGGGCGGCCTGGTCTACCTGGGCTACCGCTACATCCTGCGCCGCGGCGGCAAGAGCGGCCTGGGCTTCGCGGCCGGCACCACCGCCGGCAACGCCATCGCCACCCCGGCCGTGGTGGCCGCGGCCGATCCCTCGTTCCAGCAATACGTGGGCACCGCCACCGCCCAGGTCGCGGCCTGCGTGCTGATCAGCTCGATCCTGGCGCCGGTGCTGGCGTCGTACTTCCTGAAGCGCGCCGGCGAACTGAAGCCCGTTGCCGGGGACGGCGAGGAAGACGCCGCCGTGGCCGCGCCCCTGAGCGCGGCGCGCGGAGAAGCGCTGTGAATCCCGTGATCGCCATCGTGTCGGACGACCTGACCGGCTCCGGCGACACCGCGGTGCAATTCGTGCGCGCCGGCTGGAGCACGCACCTGTCCATCGGCGGCGCCGACGAGGCGCTGGCCGGCGACGGGCAGGCCGAGGTGCTGGCGGTCACGACGCACAGCCGCGCCCTGCCCGCCGCCCAGGCCGCCGAGATCGTGCGCGCCAACATCGAGCGCTTGCGACAGGCCGGCGTCAAGCGCCTGTACAAGAAGGTCGATTCCACGCTGCGCGGCCCGTTCCTGGCTGAAATCGAGGCGGCTTGCAGCGCCTGGGCGCCGGACGCGATCGCGGTCATCTGCCCGGCCTTTCCCGCCACCGGCCGGACCGTGTCCGGCGGCGTGCTGCTGGTGAACGGCAAGCCGGTCACCGAGACCTCGGCCGCGACTGACCCGGTCACGCCGGTCACCGAAAGCCATATCCCCTCCCTGCTCCAATGCGCCCATGTCGGCCAGGACGGCCTGGCCTCGGCCGGCGAGCTGGCGGCCCGCATCGAGCGCGCTGGTCGGATCGTCGTGGTCGACGCGGCCGACGAGGATGAGCTGGAGCGGTTGGCGCAGGCCATCGGCCTGTTGGGCGAGCGCGCGCTGCCGGTCGGCGCGGGCGGCCTGGCCGCGCCGCTGGCCCGGGTCTGGGCCGGCGTGGAACAGGCGGGCACGGTGCTGGTGGTCGTGACGTCCCAACATAGCGCCGCGCGCGCCCAGGCGGCGGCGCTGATCGCCTCCGGCGCGCGCTGCTGGATGCCGGCGCCGGCGCAGCTGGCCGACACCGATGGATGGCGCGCCTGGAGCGCCGCCCTGCTCGACGCGCCCGCCGACAAGGGCGGCGTGGCGGTGCTGCTGGCGCCCGAAGGCCATGCCGACGGACTCGACGCCGACATGGTGGCGCGACGGCTGGGCGGCCTGGCGGCCGCCTGGATCCGGCATCGGGGCGCGGCCGGCGTGGTCGCCACCGGCGGCGATGGCGCCCGCGAGGTGCTGCGCGCGCTGGACGCGGGCGGCATCGTGCTGGCCGATGAAGTGATGGGCGGCGTGCCACTTGGCACGCTGACCGGGGGCCAGGCCGCCGGCCTGCCCATCGTGACCAAGGCCGGCGGCTTTGGCACGGAAGATGTATTGGTTCGCGCCGTGCGCGCGATCCGTGAACGGAGATTCAAGCAATGACTCAGAGCAATTCCCGCAACCTGCCGCTGCTGGCCGTCACGCTGGGCGACGTCGCCGGCATCGGTCCGGAGATTACCGCCAAGATGCTGATGGGCCACGAGGCCCTGCGCGCCAAGGCGCGGCTGGTGGTGGTCGGCGACGCGGCCGTGATGGCCAACGCGGTGCGCGGCCTGGGCGGCGATCCGTCCATCGTGCGCACGGTGGCGCGTCCTGCCGACGCGACCAACGCGCCCGGCACCATCGAGGTGGTGCAGGCCGGCCCGTCGCTGGCGCACGTCAAGCTGGGCGAGATCAGCGCCGAGGCCGGCGACGGCTCGGTGCGCTTCGTCACCACCGCGTGTGCGCTGGCGCGCGCCGGCGAGGTCGACGCCATCGTCACCGCGCCGCTGAACAAGGCCGCGATGCACGCCGCCGGCCACAAGTGGCCCGGCCACACCGAGCTGCTGGCGCATGAGTTCGGCGTCAAGACTTTCTCGCTGGTGCTGTCCGCCGGCGACCTGTACGTGTTCCATGCGACCACCCACGTGTCGCTGCGCCAGGCCATCGAGGACGTGAATCCGGCGCGCATGCGCGCCGTGCTGCGCCTGGCCGGCGCCTTCGCCAAGGCGCTGGGCCGTGGCGACAAGCCGGTGGCCGTGGCCGGCCTGAATCCGCACGCGGGCGAGAACGGCATCTTCGGCAGCGAGGACGCCGACATCCTGGCGCCGGCGGTGGCCGAGGCCAATGCCGCCGGCATCCTGGCGGCCGGCCCGATTCCGGCCGACGCGCTGTTCCCGCAGGCCGTGCGCGGCAAGTGGGAATTCGTGATCGCCTGCTATCACGACCAGGGCCACGCGCCCTTCAAGTCGGTCTATGGCGACGACGGCGTGAACATCACGGTCGGCCTGCCGGTGGTGCGGGTGTCGGTGGACCATGGCACCGCCTTCGACATCGCCGGCAAGGGCATCGCGCGCGAGGACAGCCTGGTGCTGGCCGCCGAGCGCGCCGCCAACCTGGCCCCCGGCTGGTCGCATGTATGGGAAACTGCGCGGGCACAAACAGGAGGTTGATTCCCATGGCGCCCGCCCAGGCCGATGCCGGCCCCGTACTAGACCGCTCAGGCGACTTGCCGCTGCACGCCCAGATGGCCGCGCAGCTGCGCGGCGCGATCCTCGACGGCCGCGCGCCGGCCGGCACCGCCCTGCCCAGCGAGGCGGCGCTGTGCGAACGCTACGGCGTGGCCCGCAGCGTGGTGCGGCAGGCGCTGGGCTCGCTGGCGGCAGAGGGCCTGATCCGGCGCGAGACAGGACGCCCGGCCGTGGTCGCGGTGCCGCAGCAGCATCGCCGGCTGGTGCAGCGTTCCACCGGCTTTCATCAGCAGCTGGCGCAGAGCGGCGTGGCGCTGGAGACCCGCGTGCTGGGCCTGGAGCCGGCCGACGCGCCCGCCGAGGTCGCCGCATTCTTCGGCACCGGTCAGTTGCTGCGCCTGGAGCGCCTGCGCCATATCGGCGGCACGCCGCTGGCCTATGTGCGCACCTGGCTGCCCGCCGCCCGGCTGCCCGGGCTGAGCGCGGCGCAGCTGGAGAACGCGTCGCTGCACGCCGTGCTGCAACAGCGCTACGGCCTGCAGCCGCACAGCGGCCGCAACCGTATCCGCGCCGTGGCGGCCGACCGCAGCCAGGCCGGTTTGCTCGACGCAAAACCCGGCAGTCCGCTGCTGATGCTGGAAGGCCAGGGCCTGGACCAGCACGGCCGCCCCATGGAATGGTTCACCACCTGGCATCGCGGCGACCAGCTGGTGTTCGACGTGGACGTCAACGACACCCATGAAAGCGTGCAGCCGCGCCTGCGCGACGAGCCGGTCGTGCCGGAGCCCGGACAGGCCGCCGCCGCGTCCGGCAACGGGGAAGACCCGCTGGCGCGGGCCCAGGCGCTGGTGCAGGCGCTGTCCGCCGAACTCGAACGCCTGCGGGCTGCCCGCTGAGGAAACTCTGAAAACATCTCCCGATTGGCGGTCCGACCTTGAAGTGAGCAGCCAGGATGGAAGATGAGTCGGTTGAGCTTTTCGGAAGCGGAATACGCTGGCAAGCGCAAGCAGACACGGCGCGAGAGATTTCTGTCGGAGATGGAGCAGGTTTGGAATGAACGCCCACATTGGCGTGGACCTGCACTCGGGGCTGGTGCACATGGTGGTCGGCACGTCGGCCAACGTGGTCGATGTGATGCAGGCCAGCGCGTTGCTGCATGGGGCCGAGCAGATCGTGTTGGGCGACGCGGGCTACCAGGGCGTGGGCAAGCGCCCGGAGAACGTCGAACGTCAGGTCGACTGGCACATCCCGATGCGCCAGAGCGCACGCGACAAGCTCTCCAAGGACTTGGCCCGTGCGCAGAAGCAACTGGATCACATGCGCTCAAGCCTGCGGGCGCGTGTCGAGCATCCCTTCCGCGTGATCAAACGTCAGTCCGGCTACGCCATGGTCCGATACCGGAGGCTGGCTAAGAACACCGCGCAGCTGCGCACGCTGTTCATGCTCGGCAATCTGTGGATGGCGCGACGGCATGTGCTGGCCGCCAAGGGCGCAGTGTGCCCGCAATGGGCCCAAAACCCCGGGAATGGGGCAAAAATGCCGCGTTGGAGGCCGTCTTGATGCTCATATCGCCCGGGTCGTCGTGACCTGGGGACTTTGCATATCCATCCTGCCTGCGAACGGGTTCAGATCAGACCTTCCCTAGGGATGATCCAACTGGCGAGGCTATGGCCGGAAGTGTGAAAGTCAGCGATTTCTGCCGTACGATGGCAATCAATAGCTCAGGATCTTCTACAAATGTTGCTGCCTCCCTCTCGTCTGCAGGACCTCCATTCCGTAGCCCGCGAACTCGCGCAGGCGGCTCAATATTCGTGGCTCGAAGTGTTAGCTCCGTATGGCTTGATACTAAATGACGTTTCAATATCCGAGCGCTACTGGTGTACACCCGTAGCGGCCAAAACGTTCGCGTCCACAGGCGGAGATGGTGTTCACTACAGCTACCTCCAGCTACCGCACATGAAGCTGGACAAGGAACCGATCGTGATGACGGTGCCTGCGAGCGACACGCCGAATTTTGTGATTGCAGAAGGCTTTGACGAATTCTTTGGCCTCGGTTTTTTCGTTGGATGGTTTGCATTGGAACAGATTGCCTATCAACCGGATTGGGTCACCGAGTACTTCTCCAAACCTGACCCTGATGCTGATCCAAAACTTGGTATCCGCCCCGAAACCATCTGTAAAAAGCTGGGAGTACGTCATGTGCCACTTAGTCTCACGCGCATCTTCGAACTGACCGCGCGATATGCCGACGTGATTACTGGTCCAAGTGAGCTGCAGTGACGCCCATTGGAGTTGATCAGAGCATCCCCAAGCGGCAAATCCCCGGCGCGTCGCGCGCCAAGTCGTGGATAATCCATCCAGCGCGGCGCGGCGTCGCCATGTCCGGCCCGCCGCCAGTCGCGCCCTGCCCCCGCCTGGAGAACCTTCCGATGATGCGCCGTTCCGCCGCGATGTCCGCCCTGTGCCTGCTGACCCTGTCCTCGTCCGCGCTGGCCGGCTCGGCGCCCGCCGAGCTGTCCTGTGTGTCCGAGAGCGGCAAGGTCACGATCAAGGGCCAGATTCCATCGCCCTCGTCCGACGAAATGGCGCTGACGCTGGACTACATGAAGGCCAGGTTGACGTTCAATTCCAACAAGACGTCCGGCCATGTCGCCGAGAATTTCCCGGTGGGCGTGTTCACGCTGGTGATTCCCGGCGAGCCCGTGGCGCTGACGCTGTATGCGCTGCCCGCGTCCGTCACGGTCAAGATGCAGCCCAACGGCGACATGGCGGGCAAGTTCCAGGCCAAGCTGCTGGGGCCGCGTCCGGGCGCGCGCGCCGACGGCGACCTGCCGCTGAAGGCGAACATGAGCTGCGACTACCGCTACAGCCTGTAAGGGGACCGGCGCATGGACAGCCATTCCGATATCCGCCATGGCGGCTGCCTGTGCGGCGCGATCCGCTTCGAGGCCGTTGGGCAGCCGGGCAATCCCCATGCCTGCTCCTGCGAGTCCTGCCGCCGCCACACCGGCGCGCCCAGCGTCGGCTGGGTGGAGTATCCCAGCGCGATGCTGCGCTGGACGGGCCCGGGCGGCGCGCCGGCCGTCTATCGTTCATCGGACTATTCCAGCCGCGCCTTCTGCCCGCATTGCGGCAGTTCGCTGGGCGCGATCGACGATGCGCCGACGGTGGCCTTGCTGATCGGCGTGTTCGACGAGCACCGGGATCCGGCATTGCGCCCTGAAGGCCATTCCTTCGAGGACGGGCGGCCGGCGTGGTGGCCGGATGTCGCGGCATCCGCCAGCTAGCCTGCTGTCCCGCCGCAGGCGCGGGCGTATCCGCGAGACGGCACATCAGGCGCTCATCGCCTTGTCCGCGCGGACGCGGCGCGCCAGGACAACACGGCCAGCTCAGCGCGTGACCGCCTGCTCCAGCCGCAGGCCCTGCCGCGTCGCGTCCAGCGTGACCCGCGCGCCCAGCGGCAGCGTCAGGTTCGGATCGCCGTGGCCGCTGGGCCAGCCGGCCAGCACGGGAATGCCCAACGGGCCGAAGCGCTCGCGCAGCAGGGGATGGAACGCGTACTGGAACTGCGCATCGTCGCGCGCGCCTGAGCGCGTGAAACTGCCCGCCAGCACGCCCTTGATCGATTCGAACTTGCCCGCCGCCGCCAGCTGCGACAGCATGCGGTCGACGCGCGGCACGGCTTCGTTGACGTCCTCGATGAACAGGATGGCGTCGCGCGTGTCGATCTCGTGGCGCGAGCCCTGCAAGGCGCAGATCAGCGCCAGGTTGCCGCCCGCAAGCCGGCCGGTGGCCGTGCCGGGCATCAGCGTCGTCGGCAAGGCATAGTCCGGCGCGCCGATCCAGGCGCCCTGCCCTATCCGGCCGCCGACCATGGCGTAGAGGGCGGACTCGGTGGGTTCCTCGCGCCCGTTCAGCAGATCCTGCGCCAGCATCGGGCCATGGAAGGACACGAATCCCGCATGACGCTGGATGGCCAGATGCAGCGCCGTGATGTCGCTATAGCCGATGAAGGGCTTGGCGTGGCGGCGCAGCAGGTCGTAGTCCAGCAGGTCCAGCAGGCGCCAGGAGCCGAAACCGCCCTGCAGGCACCAGACGGCATCGATATCGGCGGACGTGAAGGCCGCGTGCAGGTCGGCCGCGCGCTCGGCGTCCGTGCCGGCCAGATAGTCGAAAGGCGTATCCAGGCGGCTGCGGGCGGCCGGCATGATGCGCGGTTGATAGCCGCGCGACAGCAGCCAGTCGGCGGCATCGTCCGCGGCGTTCGGCGCGGCCGACGCGGGCGCGACGATGGCCACGCGGCCACCGGGCCGCAGCGGCGGCACGGGCGCGCCCTGCGCGGGCATGGCCGCTTGCGCGCCGCCGGACGAGCGCGGCGCGACGCCACGCCGTGTCGCGCAGCCGCCCAGAGTCAGCGCGGCCAGTCCGAGCATGCCGGCCTGCTTGAGAAAACCTCGGCGCGCTGGCGGGATGGAATCGTGCGGCATCGGTCGGGCGTGCTCCTTGAGTATGTAGGCTGCTCGGCGGATCGCGTCGGCCTCAGAAGCGCTCGTAATCCAGGCGCGCGCGCCACTGGCCGGCGGGCAGCCCGGCGAGCGGCAGGCGACCGATGCGGATGCGGCGCAAGGCCCGCAGTTCCAGCCCGGCGGCGTCGCAGGCGTACTCGATGAAGCCCGGCGCGGGCGTCTTAAGCGCGAAACGCAGCCGGGTTTCATTCTGCCAGCTGACCTGCATCGGCGAGGCCGGCCGGCCCTCGTAAGGCAGGCCCCGGCGCAGCCAGGCGAGTCCTTCCGCGTCCAGGCTGCCGCTGACCTCGGCAATGTATTCCTGTTCGACCAGGCGGGCTTCTTCCTGCAGCTTGCGCGCCACCGGGTATTCCTGCGTGTAGACCACCAGGCCGCTGGCGGCGCGCTCCAGTGGCGTCACCAGGCGCAGTCCGGCCAGCAGGCGCTTGAGGTAGCGTTGCGGCGAACGGTCGCCTTCCATGCGGTTGGCGGGCACGATCAGGTCGCGGGCCGAGCCGGGTTCGTCGTTGGCATACACGCCCGCGGGCTTGTGAACCAGGATGGTCACCGGCCGCAGCGTCTCCAGGCGCGCGCCGGGCAACAGGCTGACCGTCTGGCTCGGACCGACCCGGAATCCGGGTTCTTCGACCACCTGTCCGTCCACCGCGATCCAGCCGCCTTCGATATAGCGTTCGGCGTCGGCGCGCGAGCACGATTGCTGGATCGCGACACGCTTGGCCAGGCGCTCGCTGCCGTCGGCTGCTTTGTGGTCGGCGTTCATCGCTGCGGCCTCGCCGTCGGGAAATCAATGGAATGGGCGCTGAGGCGCGCGGCGGCAGTCGCGACGGCAGGCGCGAGGCCATGCGCGGTGAACGAAGCGCTGGTGGGCCGGAGTTCGGCGGGCAAAGGCATCATGGCTTAAGGCTGACTGATGAAAGACGGGCGCGCGGATCGCTGCAAGGGCTGGCGCGGCGGCCAGGGGCGCTTGCGGCTTGCGCGGCTGCAAGTGCCGGATGTTACGCCTTTTCCATGCGTCGGACGGCTGCCGGGGCGTTTGCCAAAGCAAGCCCGACGGGCTATAAGACCTCAACTTAACTTAAGGTCAGCTCATCATGGCAAAGGTAGTGGCGATCGACTACACGCGGTCGTTGTCCGTCGGCGAAGTGGCCAAGCGCAGCGGCGTGGCCGTGTCCACGATCCACTTCTACGAGTCCAAGGGCTTGATCAAGGCCACCCGCAGCGAAGGCAACCAACGGCGCTTTTCCGGCATCGTGCTGCGCTACATTGCCATCATCAAGGTCGCGCAGCGCACCGGCATACCGCTGGACGAGATCCGCGCCGCGCTGGGCGAGCTGCCGCCCGACAGCAAGCTGACGGCGGCGCAATGGAAAAGCCTGTCGGCGCGCTGGCGCCAGACGCTGGACGAACGCATCAAGCGGCTGACCCGCCTGCGCGATGAGCTGGACAACTGCATCGGCTGCGGCTGCCTGTCGCTGCAGGACTGTCCGCTGCGCAATCCGAACGACGCGCTCGCCGCCGAAGGGCCGGGGCCGCGCATTCTTGAGCGTCCGTGATCGGCGGGCGCCGCCATGTCCCGGCGCGCTTGGCGGCCGTCCCCTGTCGCGGGGACGCCGCGCTCGCGCCGCCGACAGGTGCGGACAGGCCAAGCCTTCAGCCCTGGGCCAAGGCGGTCGACCCGTCCCGGCGCCGAATGACCAGGCGCGACAAGAGCAGGATCAGGCTTGAAAGAAGCAGCAGGCTCGCGATCAGGTAATTTCCCCATATTGTTTCCCCCGTGCGGGACTTCAAATAGCCAAACACCGCCGGAAACACGGCGCCGCCAAGAATGCCGATGGAAGAGATGAACGCGATGCCCGCCGGCGCGATTTGCCGGGGAAGATAATCCGTCGCCACGACCGACAGCAGCGGCCAGCCGGCGTACAGGCTCAGGCCTGTGGCCACGATGGCCATTACCGAGGGCGCGAAGCGTCCGCTGGCAAGCACGAAGCTCATCTGGCCCGCGGCGCCGATGAAGGCGAGCGCCAGGAAATACCAATGCCGGTTCATGCCGCGGTCCGAGCGTCGCCCCGCCACGATGGCTCCCACGGCGCCGACCGCGCTCGCCACCGAAGCGATGGCGCCGATCGATATCAGGTCCGTGACACCCAGGTTCCTGATAAGGGTCGGCAACCAGAAACCCCAGGCGTAGACGGCGCCAAACTCCAGAAACGTCGCCATGGCCAGCAGCCATATCGCGGGCATCCGGACGACCTGCATCAACTCTTCGCGTACCGTGAGCGCGTGCGCGGTCGACCGGCACTGCCGCAGGTTCTCGGCGAGTCGGAGGCATTCCTGTTCGTTCAGCCAGCCTCCCGGTGTCGGGCCGTTCTTGAGCACCGCCCAGATCAGCATGCCCAATATGATGGCCGGGAGGCCTTGCGTCAGATAGACCCACTGCCAGCCTTCCAGGCCCCCAAGCTGGTGCAGATACTTCATGGTGGCGCCGCTGAGGGGGCCGGAGATGGCGGCGGTCACCGCTGATGCCGACGAGAACAGGGTAATCGCGCCGCCGCGCCGGGACGCCGGGAACCAATAGCTGAGATAGAGCACGACGCCGGGAAAGAAGCCGGCCTCGAAGACTCCCAGGAAGAATCTCACCACATAGAACTGCGCCGGCGTCTGGACGAAGGCCGTCGCTCCGGAGGTCAGTCCCCACAGCACCATGATGCGAACGAAGGTCTTGCGCGCGCCGATCCGAGCCATCAGCAGATTGCTCGGGACTTCCAGCAGGCTATACCCCACTAACATGATGCCAGCCCCGATGCCGAACGCCGTATCGCTGAATCCCAGGGTGTCCATCATTTGCAGCTTGGCGAAGCCGACATTCATGCGGTCCATGCAGGCCGCCATGTACCCCAGGAACAGGAGCGGCACGATTCGTAGCGTGACCTTGCGATAGAGCGCATCGTCGCAAGCGGAGGGATCTGTGGTCTTGGACATGGCGGGACCTATATGTGGCTATCCGGGGAACAACTGGCGGCTGGGTTCAACGACCTGGATCAAAGGGAAATGAGATAGCGCTTGGCCAACAGGTACCAATACGCGCTGCCGATGGCGACGTTGTCGTCGTTGAAGTCGTAATTCGGGTTGTGGATCGTGTTGCCGCCCTTGGATCCGGCCGAGCCGTTGCCGATGAAGAGATAGCAACCGGGCTTCTTTTCCAGCATGTAGGCGAAGTCTTCGCTGCCCATGGCCACGGGACGCTCCAGGTCCACCAGCTCCGCGCCGATCAGCTCCAGCGCGACGGACTTGGCGAAATCCGTTTCCTTGGGCGTGTTGACCAGGGGGCAGTAGCCACGGGAGTAATCGACGTGCGCCACACAGCCATAGCTGTTGGCCTGTCCGTGGGCGATTTCGCGAATGCGCTCCTCCAGCAGCCAACGCACGGCAGGATCCAGTGCGCGTATGCTCAGGCCCAGCACGGCATCCTGGGGAATGACGTTGTATGCCCCGTCGATCCGCGACTCGCCGGCATGCATCATGCCGACGCTGATCACCGCGTTCCCGACAGGTCCGACATTGCGGGAAACGACGGTCTGCAATGCCATCACCAGGCTGGCCATCGCCACGGTCGGATCTATCGTCCGCTCGGGCTTGGCCGCGTGCCCGCCCACTCCCTCCAGGCGGATGGTGGCCCTGTCGCTGGATGCCATGGCGGGTCCTTCGCGAAACTGCAGCCGGCCTTGCGCGACGCCCGGCGAGTTGTGCATGGCATAGACCGCGTCGACGGGGTACTTGTCAAAGAGCCCGTCCTCGATCATCCGCGCGGCTCCGCTGCGCGGCCCCCCGGCCTCTTCCGCCGGCTGGAAGATCAAGGTCAGGGTTCCGCTCCAGGCGGTGTCGCTGGCAAGCGCCTGGGCCGCCGCCAGGAGCATCGCCGTGTGGCCGTCGTGGCCGCAGGCATGCATCACGCCCCTGGACTGGCTGACCCATGAATAGGCGTTTTTTTCTTCGATGGGCAAGGCATCCATATCGGCGCGTATGCCGATATGCCGCGAGCCATTGCCGCGCCTGAGCTGCCCGACCACACCGGTGCCGCCGATGCCCAGCTCCACCGTGTAGCCCATGCGAGCGAGGAGTTTCGCCACGATGTCACTGGTTCGATGCTCGGCAAAGCTCAGCTCGGGATGCCGATGCAGATCTCTTCTAAGATCGATGAAGTCCTGCACATTGGTGCCCAGGGACTTTAGGAGTGCGTCCATTTATCGCTCGCCATGGTTGAAGGTCGTCCTGAAATCGGGACGTTGAAGGGAACAGTGATGCTGTTGACAATGCGGCGCCTCAGCCCATGCAACCCGCCACGAGCGATGCGAAAGCCGGGATGTTAGAAGCGCCGCAAGCGCCAGTCCCTAGGGAAAAATAGGATGCCGAGGTTGGCATGCCAACCGATGGTTTGCGTCGGCGAAGCTTGCGCGGCGCGGCCTGCGGATGTAGGCGGCCGGGTGGATGGGCGCCTCAGTCGTCGGGGCGTGTCACGGCCATGAAGGAACGGCGTATTGCCGGATCTTCCGATTTGTGGCCTTGCTCGATCACGCTCGTGAGGCAATCGATGAAGTCCCGCGCGGCGCCGCTCATGGCGAAATTGTGCTTGGTCAGTAGCGCGATCGTCTGTTCCGGAATCTCTTCGCGCAGGATCAGCGGATGCAATATCCGCGCCTTCTCGGCCTCGATCATGGGCCATGGACTGATCGTCAGCATGTCCGTGGTCCTGACGATGGCGGTGACCACCTGGGCGGACCGCGCGTAATGCAGCCTGACCGGCTTGGATGTCTCCAGGACGCGGCGCCACAAGCGCTGGACGCCCGGAGTATGGTGTTCTATTTCGCCGATCAGCACCCAGTCCTGGCCAGCCAGCTCCTCCAGATCTCGCGCATTCGACAGGGGGTGTCCAGGCCGGCATGACACCGTGATGCTGTAGTCGAGCAAGGGGCGTACCGTGAATTCCGCCACGTCCGACGGCGGCGCAACGCCGATCGCCATGTCGAGGGTGCCATCGCGCAGCGCGCTGTACTCGGCTCCGATGAGCTCGTGGATATCGAAGCGCACATCGGGGCGACGCCGGGTGAGCAAATGAAGGGTCGGCCCGAGCAGAACGCGCGCGACCCATGGCGTGACACCGATCGTGATGCGCGTCGTCGTTCCGCCACGCAGCGTCGCCAGGGTGTGGCCCGCGGCGTCCAGCTGTCCCAGTACCTGGCGCGCATGGGTCAGCAGGGCCTTGCCGGCATCGGTCAGCAGCATGCCGGCGGCGCCGCGCTGGAATAACGGCAGGCCGGCCAGATTTTCCAGATCGATCAGGCCTCGGCTGACCGCCGTCGAGCTCACTCCCAATGTCAGCGCCGCGGAACGCACGCTGCCTCGTCCAGCCACCGCCGCAAGGTACTGCAGATGATGCAGCTTGATCGTCATGGGTTCTTTCTGGCCGCCTGCCAGCGCGACATGACCGCGCCGGTCAGTCCGGGAGGAGGCTGTCGATCTGCCGGTCGATGTTGCCGGCGGCGTCCGGCCGTCTGTTCGTCCGGACACCGTCGGGGAAGTATGAGGATGGCGCGCCCGCCTTGGCTGGCTGCGTCGAACGCTCATCTTCCCCGGCATGCCTGTCCATCGAAATCAGACAAATCTGAAAGCAATGCCCGCCTTGACCGTGTCTCCGGCTCAGTCGCTCCCCTGACCGGGTGTCATGTCCGGAACGGCTGGCGCCGGCGTGGTCAGCATCATCAGATGCCGGGTCAGCGCGGCCAGCTGTTCATCCTGTTCCCGGATCCGCGCCTGCAGCGCCGCCGCTTGAGTCTCGGCCGCCCCGCGCAGCTGTTCCAGGCTGGCTTCCCGCTCCTTCGCGCTCCCGGCCGCCTGCTCCGCCGCCAAGCGCGCCGTGACCAGCTCGGCCTCCAGCCGAGTCGACCGCGCCGCCTGCTCGGCAAACCGGGCCTGGGCCTCGCGTTCCGCTGTTTGCAGGCGTTCGCCGGCGCGCGCCAGTTCGGTCTCCAGCGCGGCCGCCTTGCGCTGGCCCGCCGCGACGGCCTCGTCGAGCTTGGATTGCAGGCGCTTGGCGGCGCTGCGTTCCGCGTCCAGTTCATTGAGCCAGCGGCGTTCATGCGCGGCGTGGCGGGATTCGAGCGCGGATTGGGCCTGCGCATGCGCGTCGCGGGCTTGCTCCGCCTGCGCCTGCAGCGCCTGTTCCGCCGCGCGGGACTTGGCCAGCTGGGCCTGCGCCGCGTCCCACTGGGCATCGCGCTGGCGCAGCTGCGCCTCGGCCGCGCGCAGGCGCGACTCGGCCGCTTCGAGCTGCGTGCCGGCCACGGCCAGGCTCAGCCGCATGTCGTCTTCCCGCGCCGCCAGCGCCAGGGCATGCTGGCGCAGGCGTTCGGCTTCGTCGGCATTGGCCTGCCGCTGCACCGCCAGTTCGGCTTGCGCGTCGCGCTGGGCGGCGGCCTGTTCCGCGCGCGCCAGCTCCAGCGCGGCGTCCCATAGACGCGCCGCCGCCTGCGCGACCGGATCGGGCACGGTCTCCTGGCTGGCGAAGGCGCGAGGATCGCGGATCCGCGCGCCCAGCGCCTTGAACCAGGTCTCCAGATAGGGGCTGACGGTGTTGGGCGAGCCCCGGCCGATCTTCTGCCGCACTCTTTCGATGGTGGGGCGCGCGCCTTCCAGCAGCAGCGCGTCCGCCGCCGTCCAGACGTCTGATTCCGTGATTCCGGTGGCCATATCGATCCCGTTCGGTGTTTTTGCCTTGCGCAGGCCTGGAATTACTCACGATAATGGAAGCTTATCGCGAGTAATTCGGTATTTGTGTTAGATATCAAACACAATACATATTAGATAATACATAGGCAAGGTTTTCGCCCGATTCCAGGCCGAAAATCGCCTCGCAGACACGAAACCGCGCCCGATCCATGCAACTGAAATCCCTGCCTGCCCTGCCCCTGCTCGACCCCGCCGTCCTCGACCGCAGCGCGGACGAGGCCGCGCGCGCCCTGAGGCGGGAAGGCAGTTCGGCCAACACGGCGGCCAGCTACCGCGCCGCCATGCGGTATTGGGCGGCCTGGTTCGAGCTGCGCTACGGCCGGCGCTTCGCCCTGCCATTGCCCGAGACCGCCGTCGTTCAATTCGTCGTGGACCACGCCCGTCGTCAGACCGAGCAAGGATTGGCCAGCGAAATGCCGGCGGCGCTGGACCGGGAGCTGGTCCGCCTGAAGGTCAAGGGCCGCCTGGGCCCGCCGGGGCTGAACACCTTGCTGCAGCGCGTATCGGTGCTGTCCAAGGCGCACGACACGCTGGGGCTGCCCAACCCGTGCCGCGCGCAGGCGCTGCGCGATCTGCTCGCCCGCACGCGTCGTGCGCACGCCCGGCGCGGCGCGGCGCCCGCGCGCAAGCCGGCCCTGACGCGCGAGCCGCTGCAGGCGCTGCTGGATACCTGCGACGATTCGTTGCGCGGACTGCGCGACCGGGCGCTGCTGCTGTTCGCCTGGGCCAGCGGCGGCCGGCGCCGCTCCGAAGTCGTGCGCGCCACCGTTGAAAACACGCCGCGCGAGGGGGACGGCTTTCTTTATCTGCTGCGCCATTCCAAGACCAACCAGGCGGGCGCGGCCCGAGCCGAGGACGCCAAACCGATCGCCGGAGCGGCGGCGCGGGCCCTGCAGGCCTGGCTGGATGCCAGCGGCATCGCCCAGGGCCCGCTGTTCCGCCGGATCCGGCGCGGCGACGTGCTGGGCGAGCCGCTGGCCGCCGCCGCCGTGCGCGATATCGTGCGGCAACGCTGCGAGCTGGCGGGCCTGGACGAGGACTACTCGGCCCACAGTCTGCGCTCGGGCTTCATCACCGAGGCCGGCCGTCAGCAAGTGCCGCTGGGCGACGCCATGGCCATGACCGGCCACGCCAGCGTGGCCACGGCCATGGGCTATTATCGCGCCGGCGCGGCGGCCACGCTGAAGGCCGCCCGCCTGTTCGATCTGGCGGAAGCAGAGCAGGCGGCCGCCCCGCCGGACCGCGACGATGCCGGCGAGACCCGATAGCGCAACGGTCCGGAGGACCTCGGCCCGCTCCTGATTACAATCTCGCCCGTATTCCCCTTCTCTTCCAACAAGCTGACCCGTCACGTGGCCGCCGCGCCCGCACCAAGCCATGTCCGCCACGTTCTCGATGCGTATCCATCTGCGCGGGCTGGTGCTCGCCCTGACCGTCTTCAGTGCCATTGCGGCGACCGCGAACGCCCTGTACGCCAGCTACTGCGTGCAGCGCGACCAGCTCATCGCCAACACGCTTGAGTCCAACCGCGTCTATGCCGCCAAGCTGGCCGAGAGCGCGGCCAACTTCCTGAAGGGCGCGCAGCAGCAACTGCGCTACAGCGCCCAGCACGTGGCCGACGCCTTGGACTCGCCTGCCGCGCTCGAGGCCGAGGCGAGCCGGGTGCAGGAACAGAGCGACAGCTTCAATTCCGTGGGCATCGTCGGCGCGGACGGCGTCATCCTGGCGGCCTCGCGCAACTTTCGCGGCTTTCTGGGCGCGCGCGTCGACAGCCCGGGCAGCCGGGCCGCGCTCCAGTCGCGCCAGGCGCAGGTCAGCCCGCCCTATGTGTCGATCGCCGGCAATCTGCTGATCACGCTGTCACACCCGATCTACTCGCGCGATGGACGCTACCGTGGCTATATCGCGGGTTCGATCCATCTGCGCAATGAAAGCGCCCTGCAGGAACTGCTGGGCCGCCACCATTACCAGGACGGCTCCTATCTCTACGTGGTCGACCGGGACGGCAAGCTGATCTACCACATCGATCCCAGCCGGCTGGGCGAGGATGTCTCGCACAATCCCGTGGTCGCCGCCGTCAAGCAAGGCGAGTCGGGCGCGCGCCGCCTGCTGAACACCAAGGGCGTCGACATGCTGGCGGGCTATGCGGTGGTGACGAGCAGCGGCTGGGGCATCATCGCCCAGCGCCCCACCGCCGTCACGCTGGAGCCGATCCAGGAGCTGATCTGGGCCCTGCTCGGCTATGCCGCGCCCCTGGCGATTGCCTTCCTGCTGGCGATCTGGTGGTGCGCGCGCATGATTTCGCTGCCGCTCTCGCAACTGGCGACCAATGTCGAACACCACGATGTGGCCGTCGCCATGCAACGCGTGCGTTCGGTCAAGGCCTGGTACTTCGAGGCCGAACGCCTGAAGCACGCCGTCATCTGGAGCTTCACCAGCCTGCAGGAGAAGATCGGCAAGCTCAACCTGGCCAGCATCACCGATCCGCTGACCGGCCTGCGCAACCGGCGCGGCATGCAGGACGCCGTCGAGCAGATGCGCGCCTCGGCCATCCGTTATGGCGTGATCGCGCTGGACATCGACCATTTCAAGAACGTCAACGATACGCACGGCCATTCGACCGGCGATGAAGTGATACGGCACATGGCGCAGATCATGCGCGAATGCTCGCGTCCCGCCGACGTGCTGTGCCGCAACGGCGGCGAGGAATTCCTGATGCTGCTGCCCGGCGCGGGCCTGAAGGAAGCCGGCCTGGTGGCCGAGCGGCTGCGCAAGCGGGTCGAAGCCTGTCCAATGCCCGGCATCGGCGGCATCACCGTGTCGGCTGGCGTGGCCTGTTGGCAGGATTTCGGCGCGGAGCCGGCGCAGGCCTTCGCCGAGGCCGACGCGGCGCTCTACGCCGCCAAGCAAGGCGGCCGCAACCGGGTCGTGCTGCAGGGCCAGGCCTGAGCGCGGCGCGGACGCGCATCGATGCGCGAAGGCGCAACAATCTGATGAAAACCCGAGTTCTGTTGAAACTTAAAGATTTATTCTGATATAGCGTTTCAAAATTGCGACGGCTTGCGCGCGCATGGCGCTGCGGCTGCAGCAATTCAAGTATTCTGCGCGGCACAGACATTGTTTTAGGGCCGGTTTTTCCGTATGTTCCGCAGTGCCTACGCCCTCAAATCCTTGGAGCGGTATTTCCTGATACTGGCCACGGGCGTGGTGTTGCCGGTATCCGTGCTCACCGGCATCGTGGTTCAACAGAACTGGCGCGCCTACGCCTCGACCGCCGCCGCCTCCACCGCCTTCACCGCCGTGCGTTGCACGCTGCAGACCATGGAGCTGGTCTCGGCCGAGCGCGGCCCGATGAACGCCGCGCTGGGAGAGAACCTGCCGGTGCCGCCCGCCCTCCTCGCCTCGCTGCGGGACGCCCGCGAACGCAGCGATGCCAAGCTGGCCGAACTGCTGGCCCTGTACCGCGCGCCGCTGAGCCCGCACGGCGCCAAGGAATTCTCCAACATTCAGCGCATCCGCCAGGCCCTGGCGATCGCGCGCGCGAACGCCGACCTCGCCATCGACGCGCCGCGAGGCGCCAGGTCTGGCCAGAACGTGTGGTCCGTGGTCGACGGCATGGTGGATGTGGTGCCTGAATTGCGCACCGGCATGGTCGAAAGCATCGGCATCGTGATGCGCAACCAATCCGACGCCTCGGACATGATGGCGCTGGCCATCCTGGCCGGCGAGCTGCGCGAACAGGCCGGCCTGCTCGGTTCGACATTCACTCCCGCGCTGAGCCGGCGCCGGGCATTGAACGATGCGGACCAGCTGAAGATCGAACGCGTGCTCGGCCGCATCGAGGAGTTGCAGACCCTGATCGACGCGCGCATTTCCAGCATTCCGGAATTGCGCGGCACCATTGCCTACATGGACATGAAGCACCTGTACATGGGCGACGGCATCGCCTATATCGAGCGGCTGCGCGAACTCGCCTCGCGCGGTCCGGCGGGCGCCGGGTTGACGACGCGCGAAGTGGCCAACGCCTACGTGCCCCTGATGCGCTCGATCACGCAATTCCGCGACTTCATGCTGGACCGGGTGGAGCAGCGCATCGCCGCGCAGCGCACCTCCTCGGTCCGCGTGCTGCTGGCCACGCTGGCCGCCGCCGCGATGCTGGCCGCTGCTCTGCTGCTGTCGCTGAGTCAGTTCCGCAAGCGCGTCATCCGGCCGTTCGTGCAGGCGACGCGCATCATCGGCGCGATCGCGGACGGCGGTCCCGTCCCTGCCATTCCACTGGACCGCTACCGGGGCGAAATCAACGGGATGTTCAGCGCCCTGAGCGTCCTGAAGGACACCGCCGCCAGCAAGTCGCGACTGGAGTCGGAGCGCGACCGCCTGATACTGGATCTGGCGACCATGGCCGAGACGGATTTCCTGACCGGGCTGCTCAACCGCCGCGCCTTCGAGCGGCGCTTCGAAGAGACGCGGGAACGCTGGCGCGGCGCCGACCCGGTGCTGGCCTTCATCCTGTTCGACATCGACCATTTCAAGTCCATCAACGACACCTACGGCCATGCCGCCGGCGACGAGGCGCTCAAGGTCGTCGCCGCGCTGTGCGCCCGCAACTTCCGCCATGCCGACGTGGTGGCGCGGGTCGGCGGCGAGGAATTCGCGGTCCTGTGCCACACCAGCCAACCCGGGCAGGCGCTGGAAATGGCCGAGCGGATGCGGCACGGCATTGCCCAGGCAAGCGTGACCAGCTGCGACGGCAGCCGCTTCGGCATGACCGCCAGTTTTGGCGTGTCGTATGTGGAATGGGGAACGGTCGCGGGACGCGCCGAAACGCTGTTCCGCCGCGCCGACGAATTGCTCTACCAGGCCAAGATGAGCGGACGCAACCGCGTGCTGCTGGACCGGGCGGCCTGAAGGCGGGCGGGCCGGAAAAGACAACGGCCGCCGCCGGTGGGAGCCGGCGGCGGCCGTGATTGGCCAGAAGGCGGGTTTAGTTGGCGTCGATCTGGGCGTCGGAACGTTCCGAGCCCTGGGTTTCAGCCGAAGCCGGGGTGGCCTCTGCGTGCTGGCCCGTATCGGGCGCCTTCCAGTTGAGCGGTGCGACTTCGAATTGCCATTTGTCGCCGAGCTTGCGAAACATGAGTGCTCTCCTATTCAAGGCAGTGGCCTTCCCGCCAAGACACAATGCGCAGGGTGTCGGACGGGCCGGATGCGTGCTGCTGCGGGGGGAGCATCGGACGGCCGCGCCATGGAGATGAGCTGCGATCCAAACGGCATGAATACGATCAACGCGCAACGCCAAATGAATGCAATATGCTGGATTTTAGCGCATTATTGCCATTAAAAGCAAGCATTTTGACGGCTGATGCATTCTATTGGCGTGCCGCGGCCGTCAATCCCTCGCTGGCGTTGTCCTGCAGCGCGGGAATGGGCAGCCGGATCCGCTCGCCCGCCTGTTCCACGATCAGCGCCTGTGCCTCGATGTCCGCCAGGCGCGCGGTGCCAGTCAGCGCATCACCGATCGCATAGGCCTGTGGCGGGCCGCCGTTGACCGACAGCACCGCCGCGCCACGGCCGGCGCCAGACAGAGCGCCCGCCACCTTCACATCCAACCGCGCGGCGCCGGGCGCCAGCCATGCGGCGGCCTGATCGACGCCGTCAGGCGGCGCCCCGGCGCCAGCGGCGGGCACGGCCGCCTGGGGCAAGGGTTCCATCAGCGCCCACCCCCACCACGCCAGGCCAGCGAGCGCGGCCGCCATCAGGCACAGGCTGGCGGCGCGGGCGGCGGACAGGGACGGCATCCTGATTTCACGCATGGGCATATGACTCCTGGACCGCGTGGCCGGGTGGCGCGCGCGAAAACGACGGTTGTATCGGCCTGCCGGGACAGCACGCTAATGCAGCGCGTACACGCGGCGATAGCGTTGCAGCTCGCCCGGCGGACCGCGCGCGATGATCAATTCCAGCCCGGTCGCGGCGGGCGCGTCGCCGGTAGGAAACGCGCCCCATCCCCTGCCCGGCACCCAGGCGCGAACGTTGAACTCCTGCACTTCGTCCAGCACGGTTTCGCCCGCGCCTGGAGGCGCCAGCGGATAGCGATCGCCAGAGGGGCCAGCCGCGCGCAGCAGCTTGCGGTCATCGCGCTCCCAGAGCACGCGCTGCCAGCCCGCCGCCGGCCCGGCCACGCTGCGCATCAGTTCCACGCTGCGCAGGCTGGACTGCGCGGCGCGCAGCCGGATCGCTTCGCCGCCAAAGTCTTGACCGGCGGCCTGCATGGCGCTGGCCCGCAGCGCGACGTCGCGCTCGAACTGATCGAACACGCGCTGCAGCGCCGTGATCTCGTCGCTGCGCGCGTCCAGCTTGCGGCTGGTCAGCGAGACGCTGTCGATCGCCCGCCATGACAGCAGGCTGATGATGGCCATGATCATGATGGCCACGATCACTTCGATCAGCGAGAAACCGCTCTGCCGGCGCCGGTCCATGGGCCTATCTCTGGCTGTCCAGCGCCGCGCTGAGCGAGGCCAGCCGGCCGGCCTGCCGGTCGCGGAACACTTCCACGGTCGCCAGGCGCGATCCGCGCACCACATCGCTCAGGCGCGTCTCGCACACCAGCGCCAATCCGCCCTGCGGACAGGGCGCGCGGTCCCGGCTCACCGTGGCCACGGGCGGCGCCAGTTGCAGCTCAACCAGCCGGTTCTGCGCCGACATGAGCGCCAGCGCGCGGTCGCGCAGCACGCCGTTGTTGGTGGTGAGCATGCCGGTCGTGCGCATGACGGCGGCCAGCGCCACGCTGACGATGGCCAGCGCGATCAGGATTTCCAGCAGCGTGAAACCCCGCTGCCCGCCTGCTCCCGCGCTACTGGACCACATAGCGTCCGCCGCCGGTGCGCCGCAAGACCACTTCGGCCGCGCCGTTGGAGAGTTTCAGCTGCCAGGGCTCGCCAAACCATTCGCCGTCCAGCGTCACCGGCCTGGCGGGCGTCACGCGCACCTCGCCCGATTGCCAACGCTGCGGGCGCAGCGTGGCATCGCGTTCGAAGGCATCCAGTCGCGTCATGTCCAGCGCTGGCGCGGCGGTGTCCAGCGCCCAGGTGCCGCGCGTGTAACGGTAGCCGGACAGGTCCGCCTGCCAGGCGATGGGCCGGCCGTCGGCGCGCGCTTCCTGCTGCGCGGTCTGCATGCGCAGCGCCAGCTGCTGGGCGTCGTCGCGCAGCCTGCGGGCCGGATCGGAACGGATGGACAGGCCCAAGGCCGCCGTGGCTATGCCCACGATGACCAGCACCACCATGACCTCGACCAGCGTGAATCCCTGCTGGCCTTGCGTGTCGCGCGGAGGATTTCTGGGCATGGCGGACGGGCTCGGATGAGGGCTGGACGAAGACGGCGTCGCCACGCCGGTTGCGCACGGCGCGCGGCGGGCGGATGACGAAAATCGTAGCGGCCACATATGAAGGATTTGCGTCCGTGGCGACAGATTCGCTTGCGCGCGCGGCCGTTTCACTGCGCGCGCGGCGGCGTCGGACAGGCCAGCCGGTGCGCATAGCCCGCCATGTGCCGGCCCGCGTCGCGCAGGTGCCGTTGCACGATGCGCGGCGACAGGCCGTAGCGCGAGGCCGCCACGCTTTGCGGCAGCCCTTCGATGCGCACGTCGATGTACACGGCGCGCTGCTGCCTGGGCAACGTGTCCACTTCCCGAAGGAAGTCGCGCAACGAGGAACGCGCCAACGCGATCTGCTGCGGGCCGGGCGCGCCATCCTCGACATCGTCCGGTTCGAGCTCGGGACCGCCCGCGCGCCGCAGCTGTTCGGCGCGCAGGCGGTCGATGGCGATGTTGCAGGCCATGCGGAACAGATAGGCGCCGGGGTTGACGACGCCCGCCTGCCCGCCCTGCTCCGGCCCATCCGCCAGGCGCAGCCAGGCGTCGTGCAGGCTGTCGGAGGCCAGATCCTCGCAGCCAAGGCGGGCGCGCAGACGGCCGATCAGCCGCGCGTAGTTGGCCACCAGGAAATCGCTCAGACAGGCCCGGGCATCGCCGGGCGCGGATGGGCGGCGGGCGAGCGTGACAGCCATGCCGATGCTGTCTGCCGGGCGGGAGCGCGATGCCACGGCGTCAACGCGCGCCGGCCAGGCCCGCGCCCGCCGCGAAACCCACAACGCCTCGCGCAAGCGGGCGCTGTCCGGTGCCGGCCGGACTCCTGGCTGCCCGCTTGCGCACTGCCCAGCTCGGCGGCGTCAGCAGGCCGTCGTCCAGCGCCTGGTGCAGCACCTGCACGATCTCCGGGCGCCGTCCGATCAGGTCCAGTTCCCGGTCCAGGTCCGCCTCTTCATCGGCGCCCAGCCCCTGCGTCAGGCCGGCGAACCAGCGGAACAGCAGGTTGTACGCGATCTGCTCCAGAAAGAAGCGGCGGCTGCCCACCGGATACAGCAGCTGCAGGATGAAGGCGCGGCACAGCACCGCCGCGTCGGTGCGCAGCGCCAGCTGCGCGCCGGCCCGCTCCAGCATGGCGGCCTGGCCGCGCAGCACGTCGTCGACATGCTCGCGCAGGCCCACCAGCGGATGCCTGGGCGGCACGAAGCGGGTGAGCTGGACCTGCCCCATCCAGGCCTCATGCGACACCACCCACACCCAGGGCGAGCCATAGCGCGACACCGACACCGGAACGCAGCGGGCGCTATCCAGCACTTTGGACAGCTTGCGGTCCAGTTCCAACATACCCACGGTGACGATGGCTGACACGGCGATCTCCTTGCGACGGGGGCCGGCATTGCGGTCTTTCTCTAAGACGATTCCTAGAAGAAAAAACCGCCAAACCCGTCTCAGTCGCCCCGCACGCTGCGCGCCCGCCACTCCCTCAACAAGGCCTGGTTCAGCGGTATGCCGGTGGCCTGCGCGATCGGCGCGACCGGCGCGCTGAGCAGCAGCTCTTCCAGGATGGCGACCAGCTCGGCGCTGGCCAGCACCCGCTCCAGGGAATATCCAAATTCCTGTGGCGTCCAGATCTGCTGGTCCAGGGACAGGCCCACGAACCAGCGGAACAGCAGGTTGCAGGAAATCTGCTCATGCAGCGCGGCCTCGGTTTCCAGCCCGTACAGCAGCTGGACAGCCAGTGCCCGCAGCAGCGGCTGGGCCTCGATGCGCAGCATGGCCCGCAGCGCCGCCGCGTGCAGGCGCGGCTGGCGGTCGCGCATCGCTATGTCCAGATGCTGGCGCACGGCGGCCAGCGGATGGCCCGCCGGATTGAAGTCGATGCGGCGCGTATTGCGGGTCCAGACCTCGTGCGAGACGATCCAGACCCAGGGCGAGCCATAGCGGTGCACCGACACGGGATGCTCCCACGCCGAATCCACCACGGCCGACAGGTTTTCCTTCAGCTCTCGTATGCCTATGTTCGGTTTGCGCGACACTGCTGCTCTCTCCATCGCGCAGCCGCGGCCCGCGCCTGCCTGGCGCTCTGCTACCGGGTCTGCATGGGTAGGACGAGTTTCGCGGCTCAAAACCGACACGGCGCCGGCGCCCGTCAGCGGGCCCAAACGCCGGGCGGAGACGCCCGCTCAGCTGAGCAGGACGACGTTGCCGGGCAGCCGGGTGGCTGTCAGGCCAAAGGCGCGCTCGATCTGCACCAGCACTTTTTCCATGTCGCGGATCTCGAAGCGACCGCTCATGGCGCTGGCGCCGCGCTTGCCGTCCAGCAGCACCACGTGGCCGCGCCGGTAGCGGTTGATCTCCGCCACCACGGCCGGCAGAGGCGTCTGGCGGAACACCAGCGCGCCCTGCCGCCAGGCCGAGGTTTCATCGGGGTCTATCGTCTGGATCGCGCCCACCTGCTCGCGGTCGTAGCTGACCTGCTGGCGCGGCGCCAAGGCGAGTTCGCCGCCCGCGTGCGACAGCGTGACCTCGCCGCTGACGCAGGTCAGGCAGACGGTATTGCCCGTGCGGCGCAGCTCGAACTTCGCCTGGCTGGCGCTGGCCTTGCCGGCGCCGGCCAGCACCGTGACCTTGCGGTCGGGCGCCAGCGCCTCGAAGGCCGCTTCGCCCGTGATCAGCTCCATGCCCAGCGCGCCCGCCACATCCGGCCGCAGGGCGATGCTGGTCTGCGTGTTCATGTCGACCTGCACCTGCCGATCCAGGCCGAACTGGCGGCGCCCGCCGGTATCGGTGCGGTAGTCGGCGTCCCACTCATCGAACGAACGCCACAGTCCGAACGGCGGCGCCACCACCGCGGCAATGGCGGCGGCGGCCGTGCCGCCCAGCGTCGTGCCCAGGAACGCGCGGCGGCCCCAGGCGCGAGAAGCCGAGCGCTCGTGGGACGCCAGCGCCCTCTGCCGCTGCAACTGTTGCGCGGCGGGACCCACCTGGTTCCAGAACCGCCGTTCCAGCGCGAAGGCGGAGGCATGCGCCTCGCTGGCCGCGCACCACAGCTTCAAGGCCTCGGCGTCATGCAGCGTGGCCTGGCCCGAGGCCAGCAGCCGTATCCAGGCACGGGCCTGGCGCTCGATGTCCGCCTGTCTGCGTCGGGCGTCCCGGGATGCACTCTTCATGACCATTCTCTCTGTACGGCGATGCCGGCATGGAGCGGCGGCGCGCCGTTATTCCCCTTGCTTCCCCTATGACGATTCTCGCAGCCGGAATCCGCCTGGGGGACGCGTTTTTTATGGTGACAATAAATTACGGATGCGCGTCGCGCAGTGCTCGTGCGCGCTGCGCAATTCGCGCTCCACGGTGCGCAGCGACACGCCCATGCGCGTCGCCACCTCGGCTTGCGGCAGTCCCTCCAGCCGCACGGCCAACAGCACCCCGCGCTGACGCTCGGACAGTTCGCCCATGACGCGCACCAGCGTATCCAGCTCTTCCCGGCCTTGCGCCGTCTGCGCCGGCCCCGGCGTGGGATCGGGCACGGCGAGCAAGGCCTCGGCCTCGCTGGATGTGAGTCGGCGGTTCTCGGTGCGCTGCTGGTCCACCGCCACATTGACCGCCATGCGCAGCAGGTACGCGCCCGGGCTGTCGACCGGCCCCAGCTCGTCCTTGCCCTCCAGCCGCAGCCAGGTGTCCTGCAAGGCGTCGCTGGCCATGTCGGCGCAGCCCAGGCGCCGTGTCAGGCGCGCCTTGAGATCGTCGTAGCGCTGCAGCATGAAATCGCGCAATACGGCCAGGCTGGAAGGCATCATGGATCCGGGTCAGGCGCTCAGCGGATGGCGCAGGCGCGGTCGTGGTCCGCCGATTGCGGCACGATCAGCATCACGAAAGGCTGCGCCAGGCCCTCGGGCGGCGCCTTGCCCAGGGCGATGCCGTTCAGCGCCTGCGTGATCGCCTCGTCGCGGCCCGCATCGCCACTGGAATCCAGCAGATGGGCGTCCCGCACCCGTCCCTGCTCCGACACGCCAAAGCTCACCGCGGCCCGGAAACTGCCCACGGCCAGCGCCGGCAGGCCGCAGAGCGCGTCGCGCACGCCGGCCTGGATCAGGCCGTAGTAGCTGCGATAGAACGACCCGGTGGGATTTGCCGGCCGCCGCGCGACGGCCGGCGCAGCCGGCTCGGGCTGCAGCACCACGGCGTTCGTCGCGGTGTACTCGGCGACCAGGCCAGAACCTTCGATCAGCATGCGCAAGGCAGCCTCCGGCGTATGGATTCCCTTCACGGCGGCCGAACGCCGCCCCACGGTCAACGCTGCGCGATACACCACCGATCCGCCCGTCACATTGCTGTACTGTTCCAGCGCGGCCTGCAGCGGCTGGGCGGGAATGTCGAAGGCGAAGATGGGCCGAGGCTCGGGCGGCGCCTCCGCGGCCAGCGCGCGCCAGCACCAGGCCGCCAGCAACAGCAGCGCCGGCCAGCGGCGCGCGCGCCATAGCGTGCGCGTGCAGCGGGCCGCCTTCGAACGCCAAGAAAACATACCCCCCCACGCCGCACGCACGCGGTGCGCTTGCTGCCCCCAAGGACGGAGCGCCACGCGCCTGCCGTGCAAGCGCCCCGCCCATGCCGCGTCCGGCGGGCCGGGAGCCGGCCGGACGCGGTGGCGATCGGTGAACAGGCAATGTAGTAATGGCGTATGACTGCCGCGTGACAGGAACGGCGCCCGCTTCAGCCTCCCGACAGCCTGCGCCGTTCGGCGTCCGTCAGTCTTGCCCGCTGCTCTTCCGAAATGTCGCCGTTGCCCAGCATCTGGAAGACGCTGCGCGGGTCGTAGCCGCTGGCGCTGCCGTCGCGCCGCGGCGGCTGCCCGGCCGGCGCCGCGCCCTCCCCGCCCGATCCGGATGCCGGCTCGTTGCCGTAGCCCAGGATCTGCACCGAGATGATGGACGGCAGGTTCTGGCGCGCGGATGCCTGTTGTTGCCGGGTCATCTCCTGCGCGCTTTGCGTGGCCGACGACGCGGCCGAGCTGGCCGAGGTCAGCGCGCCGGTGTTCACCGTCGCCGTCACCGGGATGCCCTTGGATTCGCCCTGGACCTGGATGTTGGCGGCATTGACCACGTGCAGCGCGGCGATGTTGATGTTGCCCGACACGCGGATGCCGGCCTCGCCCGGGTCCACCGTGCCCAGCGGCGCGACCAGGTCGACGTCGCCCTTGGGCACTTCCGGGATCGGATCCAGCGTGCTGATGCCGGCGCCGGTGCTGGGCACCGTCGGCGACAGGCTGACATTGCCCACGGCGTCGTACAGCCGACGCTGCGGCGTATAGACCACCGTGCTCTTGGCGCCCCGGCCGCTGTTGATGTCACCTTCGGCCGACCAGCCCATGATGTGGCCGCCGAACGTGGTCATGACCCGGCTCTGGCCCAGCAGGATGCTGCCCTTGGCGTACATCTGGATATCGCCCGCGCCCTGCGTCACCACGCCGGCCGTCGATGGCGGCGCCAGTCCTTCCACGCCGAAGATCATCTTGCCGCCCGGCGCCAGCAGGTGGATCGGGCCGCCGAACAGCGTCTGGATGCCGGAGCCGCCGAACAGGGTGATGTCACCCTGGTAGCGGATCGGGCGACCCTGCGCGTCGGCTTCGGGGAACAGCGAGGCGATGGCCTGCCGGCCGCGCAGGTAGCTGCCGGGGCGCGGCCCCGCCGCGTCGTTGTACTCGCGCCCGCCCTGGGTCAGCTCGGCGTAGTAGACCTGGCGCAGGAAGATGCGCTGCTGCTCCGGCGGCAGCGCGTCGAAATAGGCGCGCGCCTGGTCGGCCGGGCCCTCGTAGCCCTGCAGCGCGCGCAGCCAGTCGGTCAGCTCGCGTTCGTAGGTCTTGATGGCCTTGCCGGGCTGGCTGGCCAGGGTCTGGCCGGAGTTGGCGCGGTTGGCGGGGTCGAGGTAGCGCTTGGCGAAGGCGGTGTAGTCGCCCTCGCCGCCAGCGCTGACGACGATGCCGGCGCCGCCCTTGCCGGTGGCGGCGCGGCCATCGATCGGGCCCAGGCTCACCAGCCTGCCCAGGTCTTCCTGGGTCAGGTTGCGGCCGGCACTCACTTCCAGCCAGCCGGGGCCGGCGATGTTGACGTTGGCATAGATGATGTCGCGGCCGGCCGAGATGCGGGATACGTCGCTGGGCTGCTGGTTGAGGATCAGTCCCTTGAGGTTGACGATGTCGCGGCCGGCCAGGATCCAGGCCGGGCGGGCGGCGTGATAGGTCGAGCCAGTCGCGTATTCGCGGAATCTGCCTGATGTCAGCCCCACGATGTCCTGGCCGGCGTAGTAGCGTGCCAATCCTGCGTCGCCGCCGTTGGCGCTGGCCGTATCGGGGCCGAATGCGAACAAGGTGCCAAGCTGCGCGCTATATGCATTGGTGCCGGATATCGGGCGCGGCCCGAGATCCCAGGACGTGTTGTAAGCGGGCCGCTCCGGCGTGGGTACCACGCCGGGATCCGCGCCCGACATCAGCAGCGGCAAGCCGCCGCCGTTGAGCGACCCTGATGCCAGCAATTCGACCTGGCCGGAGCGTCCGGGCGCAAAAGTGAGGCTGACGGTCGACTTCAAATTCTCATCGGACAGGTGATAGTAGATGCTGCCCGATCCCGCTACAGCACGAAAGTGCGATGGGTATGAAAAAGTCGAATTAATCGCGCCATCATTGAAAACCAGGGAAGAATTACCTCCCACGCCCAGCACGTGGGGAGACGTGATCGGCGTGAGGGAGCCGCCCGCCGCGTACAGGTCGATGCCGGTGCGATCCGTCCACAGGCTGAACCAACTGGTCGCCCCGCCGCTCACCGGCATCCCGCCGTCGATGAAGGGGGTCGAAATGTGGGAGCGGGTGCGGCTGGCATCCCCCACGCCGCCCAGCACCAGATCTCCGGCAGCAGACAGGCGCGCCGTTGCGTCGCCGGGCACGATGACCAGCCCGCCGGATGGCACCGCCAGCGTCGGTCGAGTCAGATCGATGCCCCGCGCATCCGAGGGATCCTTCACAAACAACATGGGATCGATCCGTCCGATGCTACGGGCGGATATGTCCATGGCGCCGCGCAGGTTCGTCAGCACACCGTTCATGTCGTTGGTCGTACCGCCATCCACGGAACCCGTGTTGCCGTAGGATGCTGTGGAGACGGGATTGAGCGCGCCCGCGACCCGCAGATTCAGATCCCCGCCACCCGTCGTGACCCGGGAGCCATCGGGCCTGACCCTGCCCGTACTGCCCACGGCCAGGACCAGCCCGGTGCTGTAAGGAAAGCGGAACGATGTCTGGCTTCCCGGACGTTCGAGGATGCCGGCATTGCCTCCGATATCCAAAGCCACGTTGCCGCCGCCGAGCGCTCCAATTCCGGTGAAGCCTTCCACGCTGATGCCTGGGCTGTTGCGTGTCGGGTCGTAGTTGTCGTAGAACGCGGTCGGCACATAGGTACCGAAGTTGATCCACCAGGCAGTACGTTGCCCCAGGTCTTTGCCGCCCTGGCGCCACAGCCAGTTCCCGGTGTAGCTGCCACTGGCCCAACCGGCCCCTCGCGTATTGGATTCTTCCGGCCCCGAGGCGATGCCTCGCGTCGCCGCTCGCATATCGCCTTGCACCTGAACATGGACATTGCCGCCACGCTCCGGATACCAGGCAGCGTACTGGTCGCCGGTCACCAGGGGCTCGTAGCTCGTGGCCGCCGCGCCCAGCACGGACAGGCTGCCGTCGGCGCGGGACTGGGCCTGGTCCGGCGCGCGCTGCAAGTTGTAGGCGTCCTGCCCCAGTGCGTTCAGGACGGGATTGCCTTGCCTGTCTCGCACGGCTGCGGAGGGCGTCCCGGCGGTATAGATGCCGTAGAACGACGTCTGGCGGAAATCACCGCCCGAAAGAATGTCCAGGTCGCCGCGGCCAGTGCGAATGACGCTGAAGATGGGCGATTCGCCCAGCACGCCGCCCGACAGGTCCTGCTGGTAGTGCAGATCGGCCAGCCGGACCTGGCCGCCGCCCGCGAGCTGCGAGGCGGATTGCAGCGCCCGGGTATCCGCCGCCGTCAGGTCGGCGCCACCGGCCAGGCGCAGGCTCCAGGATTCCGTACCGGCCCGCAACATCGGCGCGACGGCCCAGATGCGGCCCTGCCGGCCCTCGCTGTCCAGATCCCGCAAGCTGACGCTGCCGCCGCTGATCCGCACCACGGTGCCCGAAGGCAGATAGGATCCGGCGGCCAGCGTCAGATTCGACGACAGCGTCAGGGGGGAATCGAATATGCCCAATTGAGTTCCCTTGGGTACCAGGAACCCGGCTACCGACACCCCACGGTCCGCCATGAACCCGGCGCCCAACGTGGCGCCGGGTTCCAGCATCAGGTCCGCGTTCAGGATGGAACCTGCGGCATAGATGGTTCCGTCCGTGCTGGTGACCGTGCCGCCCAACACCGTGCCGGCGCGCAGATTCAGGTAGTCCTCGAGCTGCACATCCGCCGGCATGCGGGCGCCGCTCTTGATGATGGTGGAACGTACCGGAACGTCGAAGTTCAGCGATTCGCCCACGGTATTCGGAATCGACGATGCCACGCCGCCCGCGCTGCCCCGCAGCGTGATCGACTTGGGCAGGATGATGCTCTGCTGCCACAGGTCCACGCCATTCGAGCTGTTATAGGCGTTCCTGCCCACCAGCCGCCATGCGCGCCCCTCTTCATCTGTCGCCAAGGGCGGCGCGAAACCGTCGTTGATGCTGCCGTAGATGTTCAGATTGCCCTTGGCGCGGATCAGCAGCACGCCGGCTTCGCCCATGCCGCGCCGCGCGGGATCCAGGGGATCGGCATCGCGGCCGTAGCGATAACCCGACAGATCCAGATCGCCTTGCAGCGTCAGGTCGCCATCGGGCGTCGCACTGACGATTTCCACGCCAGGCCGCAGGCGATACGATCCAAGCCCCGCGAGTCGCGCGGCGAGCGCCGAATTGCCCAGGGCCGCGTCCATGTAGGTCACGTTCTCGCCATGGATGCGGTCGAGATAGTCCTGGGTGATGACCTGCGGCGTCTTGCCCGATGCGTCGGGCGCGCCGGCCGCAGGGGCGTCGTTGTAGACATCGAACGCGAATGCGTTCACCGCCACGCGCTCGGCGCCCGCGATGCGCGGGGCGCCCTGCACGTCCAGCGCAACATCGTTCAGGCCGACGCGAGCCGCATTCAAGTCCACCGTCCCGCGCGCGCGCCCGTCGTTCAGGCCCGGGCCGTCGCCGGTTGCCGCCGCCGTGCCCGCGCGCAGGTCCATCGCCGCGTCAGCTCCGAGGACCAAGCGGCCCTTGCGCGACGTCAGTTCTATCACCGCGCGGTTGGGGCTGTCTATGATGTCGCCACGGCTGTCCACGCGCAGCAGGCTGCCATGCGCATCCAGCAATCCGTTGATCACCAGATCGTTCATGGCCGCGAGCCTGATGCTGCCCACCTGGGCGCCGCTGGCATCGACGAGACCGTTGACGCGCAGGCTGCCGCCATCCACCGAGATCGAGACTTTCCGGGCCCGGACCTCATTGCCCACGACCAGATCGCCTTGCTTGACCTGGAAGTTGCGGAATCCGGTAACACCGCTCTCGTTCAACCGGCCATTCAATCCGACGAAGTCGGCGATCGACTGCCCGCGCAGTTCGATGCCGCCATGCTCGAACGGCACCATCGTGCCGCCAGCGTCATACTCGCCGCTCGCCTTACCCAGCAGGCGACCGCGCAGGTCGATCAGGCCGGCGCCAGCGCCCAGCGCATTCGCGCGCAAGCTGCCGGCATGGTTGTAGCGGGCGGAAACGTCCACGACCGCCCCCGCCGCCTGGGTGATGTTGCCCGATTTGCTTTCCAGCGTGATGTCGCCGCCCCAGCTGTAGCGGGTCTGGTCATGGAAGACCGTGGCACGCCCCGCCATGTCGAAGCGGGCGCCATCGCCCAGCGTGATGTCGCCCTCGGCGCGGATCGCGAGCTTGCCGCTTGGCAAGGCGATCGCGCTGTCCAGCGACACGCTGGCGGCGGACAGGGTCAGGGAGCCGCCGATCGCCATGGTCCCGGGGGACTGCGCGGCCGCGCCCGTCAGGCGCAGCGCGCCGCCGGTGGTGATACGGGATACCGAAGCGGCTTCTGCGGTCAGCAGCGGCGTGTGCATCGTCAGCGCGCCGCCCGAGTAAGGGAAATCGCCATTGGAGAAGGCGCCGCGCGACTGGTAGACGCCAAGGCTGCCCTCGCCATTCGAGGTGATCCGTTCCGTTGCATCCAGATTGACCTGGGCAAAGCCCACCGCCAGCCTGCGCAGGTCCTGATGCGGCGTCAGCGGCGTGCCATTGGCGTCTCCCAGCACGATGCGCCGGGCGCGCAGCTCCAGCCGGCCCAGCCCCGTGCCCGGACCACCGTCGGCAATGTCCCCCGCCGGCATGTCCGCCACGCCGTTCCACACCAGCGTCTCCGTGCTCAGGCTGGCCATGTCGCCGGATCCACCCAGTCCATAAATGGCCGGCGTATTGAATACCAGCTGTTGCAGCGCGGATTTGCCCGTGGCGGGATCGAGCGTGCTCAGGTCCACCGATCCGAAGAAGTTCACCGAGTTCTTGAGCGAGAAGATGACACGCTCCAGGGCCGGCGCGCCGAACTCGCGGTCGCCTTGCAGCAGGCGATTCAGCAAGGGTTGTGATAGTTGCAGGCCATTGGGCAACACGCCGCGGGCTTGCGCATCGGCCAGCGCCGCCTCGCTGCCGGCATTCAGTGAGCTCGCCGCGAGCACGAGATTGCGCGTGCCATAGCGCAACGCCTCATGCGCGACCAGATTGCTGGTGCCCAGCGCGATCGTCCCTTCGGAGTACAGACGCGTGGGCGCGGCGCAAGCGGCGACGGCGCAGTCTGCGCCCAATTCGATCCGTCCATCCTGGGTGCTGACGCCATTGGCGAAGTCCAGCCAGCCATTCGAAACCGCCAGCACGTTCATGCTTTGATTCGACAGGCCGTAGCGATAGCCCTGGCGGGAATCGAACGGCGCCGCGCCCATGCCCAGCGTATTGATGCTGGCGCCCCGCTCCAGCACGATCGACTTGGTATCGGCCGCGATCAGCATCACCTCGGGCGCTCGCAGCTGCGCGCCGGCGCGCAGGTAGATGTCGTCGCCTCCGCCCGCTTGAAAAACCAGCCGGTCCGGGCTGATCGAGAAAACTTGCGTCCAGCCGCCGATCGAAATGCGGTTCGCGCCGATCGCGTTCAGATCCGCCGCGACGATCGATGTACCGGAAAACCCCGGGGTTGGCCCGGCCTGCACGATCTCCAGCGCATCCCCGCCGGTGCGCGCGATCAGCTGACCGCCATATCCCCCCGCTTCGCGGCCATAGCGAGCGACGCCGTTGAATACCAGCGCCGGCTCGTCGCCCCGGAGCTGGGCTCCTCGGAATATCAGTTCCATGTTCGCGGTGTCGGCGGGCAGCATGGCGCGCGGCTTGCCCGTACGAGCGGCATTGGCCAGCGTATAGGACTGATAGTCCATTTCGTTGTACTGGGCGTGCCGGCGCAGCACATCGCCCGGCGTGACCAATACCTGGCGCGGCACGGCATCGCCGGTGCCGGCGTAGCCGAGCCCGCGCGTCCCGGCCACGGTCCAGGAGCCGCCCCGCAAGCCCAGCGGCGCGAAAGCCAGGGGATTGTCGGCGCCCAGTTCGACGCGGAACGCGCCCGGCAGCAGCGCGTAGTAAGAAGGCAGCAGCGTATAGGTGCCCGCGGCAAGGCCCAGCACGCCGGCGCCGATCGTGATGGTCTCACCCGCCTGCGGCCGCGTACCGGCATAGCCGGAGGCGGAGTCCTGGGGCGTCACGGGCGCATACCGGTCTGCCAGGCCCGGCAGGATCGCGTATACCGGATTGGCCGTCAGCGCCGGCAGTTCGAATGTGCCGGATGCCTGGTTGAAGCGGGGCAAGGGATGATAGAGCGGGTCGGTGGAGCCGCCGCGTCCGCTGATAAAGGCAGCGCCCTTCAGCAGGCCGCCGCCGGACAAGTCGATGACGGCGCCGGGGTCCACCTTGAACGACTGCCCTTCCAGCGTCACGCCATAGATCATGCTGCCGGTGGCGGCCTTGCCCCCCGGCGAGATGGCCACAATGGGAGTGCCATCGTACTGGTAGCTCAGGCCATCGACCGTCCCCCCGTAGGGAATGGTCAGACCCTTGGCGCTGACCGAAGTCAGGCTGCCGGGCAGCAGCCGCACGCTACGCGTGATGTCTTCCCGGGGCGCGCCGAGATGAATCCTCCCCAGCGGCGCATACAGGGCTCCGCCCTGCGCCACCGTGGGCGCGATCAGCATCAGCGTGCCGAAGACGGAAAGCGGCGCCGCCGCCGTCAAGGGCCCGTCGATTCTTTCCACCCGCAGCGTGCGGGCGGGGTCATAGGCGCTCGGGCTCAGGTATCCGGCGACAGTCAGGCCCACGCTGCCCGTCGCGGGGTAGACGCGCTGCGCCGACAAGAGCAAGTCGCCATTGGTCATGATGGCGCTGACCTGATCGCCAAGGCCTCCGATTGGAACGGCAGCCTTGGCGCTGGCCGGCAAGAATCTCAAATCTCCGCGGCTGCGCAAGGCCACCTGCTCGTAGCCGCGACGGTCGACGATCTGGCTGACTCCGCCATTCAGCTTCACCTCGCCATACATGCCGCTACGAACAAAATTGCGAATGTCGATCTGTTCGGCATCGACACGCAGCAAGGACGCGCCTGGCTGGCGGGATGCCGTCCAGTTATCCAGCGTGGCGGAAACCGGCAGCGCCACGTCGGGCGTCAGCACCGTGCGCCCGCCGAGCAACACATAGGGCGCCGCCAGCCTCACGCTGGCGCCCGCCGTGGTATTGCCCAGCGCGCCCTGGAGCAGGCTCAGGGAGCGTCTGGCGCCCAGGTCCACGTCACCGTCGAACGTCAGCAGGTCACGGGCCATCAGGGAGACATCGTCAAAGCCGCCGGCGCGGATCTGGTCCGCCCCGATCCTGCCAAAGCCATGGACCAGCCGGCCGTCGCCGGGCTGCGCGTCGGCGGGCAACGCACTCGGGCCGCTGTTCTGGCCGATCAGCAGTTCTCGCGGCCGGATCATGGCATCGGGCGTCCCCGCGTTGTAGATCGGCGTTTCCAGGTTCAGCGACAATTTCCCGCCCGGTGCGTCCGGCGTGCCACCGGCCGCGCGCATGGCGCCGTCCAGGTACAGCCCTCCCGTTGCCGACAACGCGATTGTCCCGCCTTGCCCGCCGATGCGCAGCCGGCTCGTCGCCGCGCCGGGCACATCGACGTCCATGTAGGTTCCCGACGCCTCGAGCACGGCGCCCGGACGGATCACGACGAATTCGCCATCGACGGCGATATGGCCGCCATTGCGCTGCAGACCGTAGCGTCGGCCTTGAACATCCACGGCGGTCGCCGCGATGCCAGCCACATCCAGGCGCGCGGCATCATCCAGCCACACCGAGTTCGGCAAGCCGCCGCTTTGCGGCGCCGGTGGATCGCTGGTATCGGCGCCTTTCTGCACGTCGATCCTGCCGCCTGGCGCGCGCAGCGTCCCGCTGATGCGCAGCAAGCCGCGCGCTCGCAGGCGTATGTCCTGTCCAGGGTCGACTTCGATCAGCGCGCCCTCCCCGATGCGCACGCCGCCTTCGGGCTGCGGCCAGAAAGGCGCGTAGGCGCCCAGGGACAGGCTGGCCCCCAATCGCTGCGTCATGCGGCCTCCCAGCGGATCTTCCTGGAAGACGGGCGGCGTCCACAGTTCCAGCGCCTCGGCCAGCGTCGCGGCATTGCCGATCGCCACGGATGGACGGCTGCGGTACACCGGCATGACCGGACGCAGCACGGCGCCATTGGCCACCTCCAATCCCGCATCGCCATTGATGTCGTAGCGCGAGAAGCCAGTCTGGAACAGGGACTCCGACAACACGATGCCCCCTGCATCCACGCCGGGTCCGCCGATCCGTACCTTGGTAGTGGACAGGCGGAAGGTGCCGCCGCCGGCCACGCCATAGCTGTGCGCGGCGCCATCGAACTTGACGCCTACCGTGCCTGGTCCCGGCGCGCTGCCGGTCGGACGGGCCATTTCCACGGTGACATCCCCGCCCTTGCCGCCGGCCAGCTTGCCGGCGGCCGACACGGATGCGCCCGCATCCGCGTTGAGGTCGGCGCCCTTCTCGACCACCACGGCGCCCGTGCCGCGCAGCGCGATCTGGCCGCCATTGCGGTACGCCATGTCACCGACCCGCGTGGGCTCGCGGCGCGCATTGCTCCACAAGCCGCTGACGTCCAGCGCGACTCCTGGCGCGACAAGCAGGCGTGCCGAGGCATTGGCCGGCGGCGCCAGCACTGCTTCGCGCTGTATGCCGTCGAACACGTTGCCCGCCGCGATGCGTCCGCCGCGAGCGCTCAGGTCGGCGGCGATGGATACGTCTGGCGCATAGAGTTCGATCGCGCCTGCATCGGCCATCTGCACCCGGCCCTTCACGGCCACGGAGTCCGACGCCACGGCGGTGATCTGGCCCAGGCCGGCAAGCTTGCTCGCGTCGAGCAGGATCCGGCTGGCCGCGGGCAGCGGATCGTCCAGGCCGACGGCCGACGGCGCAACGCCGTCCAGGATGGAAATGCTCTGGGTCACAGCCGCCAGGTCATATCCCCAGCGCACACGGCCATTCTCTTCCAGGCTCAAGGGCGCGTAGCGGCCGATCAATAGCTGACCAGCCAGGGAACGGGCACGCTGCGACTGTTGATAGCCGGTCTGCTGGCGCAGTCCGGCATCGATGTTCTGCCTGGCCTGGGTCTGTTCCACGCCCTGGAAGGCGATACCGACAATGCTGCCCTCGATGCTCGCCGTGCGGGTGGCGACGACCAGCCGGCCCGCGTCGCGGCCGGCGGTATAGCCTTCTTCAAGGCGTTGGCGCGGCCCGATGAGGGGGTTGTAGAAATAGCGTGTGCCCTTGTCTCCCCAGCGCGCGTGTGTGTCTTCGAAACCCTTGTACAGCCCTTTGTACAGCAGGTCGCCCGGCGCGCGCGACACTTCATACAGCCGGCCATCCTCGCCGCGCAGCCAGCTTTGCCGGATATAGCCGCTCTGCACGTCCAGCGTGCCGCCGGAGATGTTGACCAGCGATCCCGGCCGGCTGATCAGCTCGCCGCCGGCCACGGTGACCGTGCCGCCGACCGCGGCCCACTCGCCGATGCCATGCTTGACGGTACCCAGATAGCCGCCAACCTCCAGCAAGCCTCCCTGCGTGTACCAACGTTCGCGTTCGTAGCCGTTGACGCCCTTGGCCACCTGGATCAGGGTGCGCCGGTCCACCCATATGTCACTGTTGTTCAAGGTCTTGCCATCCCGGCTCACGGGCGCGTCGCGCTGCTCGTTGCCCTGGATGTTGACCTTGATATTGTTCGATTCCATGGCGAGCTTGACGCCGACCGCGCCTGCCACGTCCAGCACCGAACCCTCGTTGAGCACGCTGCGGCGGGCTGCCGAAAGCGCGATCTGGCCGCCGGTGGCGATGGCCATCGCCCCGTCCTGGACGACAATCGTGCCGCCGCTGCTCACCTCGATGCGCGACTGATCGCGACGGTCCGGCAAACCGACATACTGGTCGAACGCCTGGCCGGCGGTCCGGTGCCTGTCCGCGTCCGGCGCTAGGCGCAGCAAGGCATCGCGCTGGGCATCCAGCGCCTGCGCGCCATCGTCCTCTATCAGGATGGCCGTGGTCGAATCACGGCCCAGTTCGGTCCTGCCGCCCGCATCGGTCGCGGAGTTGAGCAGATGCACCGTGCCGCGCGCCGTGACCGTGGTGCTGGACAGCGCCACGCCGAGCTGCCGCACATCGTGGCCGGTCAGGGTAATGTCCCCCACCGGCGCCTGGATCAAGCCGCTATTGACCGCCAATCCGGCGTCGCTGTTGGCGACCCGGCGCGCGGCCACCTCGTTGCCGCGCGTGGTCGAAGCGCCGTTGGCGTCCGAGGCCAGGCCCTTGCGGATGATGAAGCTGTCCCCGGCGGCCAGCACGGTCTGCCCCGAGGGCGTCGAGATCTGGCCCGCGTTGTGCGTTTCGCGGCCGAGCAACAGCACATAGCCGCCGCCCTGCGTGACCGAATCTGGTTTCCGGGTCTGGATCTGCGCCCCGGCTTCCACGCGCACGTCGCCAATGGCCTTGGTGACCGTGGCGGCATCACCCAGTCCCGCGAGGTCGTTGCCGAAGGAAGGCGTATAGCGTTCCTGCTGGTCGGCGCCCACCGTTTTGCTGTAGATCCCGTCGCGGAACTGGGCGTTGCTCATGCCCACGGCCGCCGCGACCAGATTGCGCGTATTCACCTGGCTGGTGCCACTGAACACGACGCCGTTCCGGTTCACCACCATGACGGTGCCGGGCGCCTCGATCCGCCCCTGGATCTGGCTGGGACGCGCCTGGGGATCATTGATCCGGTTGAGCACGGCCCAGGACGTCTGCTGCTTGAATGCAACCGTAGTCTGGCGACCGACGTTGAAGGTTTCCCAGTTCAGGATGGCGCGATCGGCGGTCTGTTCCACCGTGACCACGGTACGGCCGTCGGTCCGCGTTTGGGAGCCGGCCGTGAGGGGCTTGGCGTTTTCCCAGCCGGCCGTCAGCGGATTCCGGTCAACCTTCAGGCCGCCTTCCGCCAAACCGTCCGGCGCCATGGCGGACGCGGCCAGCGCCGCCTGTCGCGCCGCTGCCTGGGACGCTTGCTGCGCCGCGATCGACGCGGCCGTGCGATTCAGGTTGACCAGGGAGCGCTGCAACTGGTCCCGCGACCGCTGCTGTTCACGTTGCGCGTTCGGAATGCCGGCCAGCCCGCCGCCCGGCAGCCGGCCGGTGGCGGCCGCCTGGTTCTGCGTGGCGCGCTTGTCCGCGAACCAGCCAGGGCTGAACGCCGGTCCCGCCGCCACGGCCGAGCCGGCCGTCATCGCCAAGGTCATTGCGTGCAACACCGGCGCCAGCCGGAACCGTGCCCTGTTCCGCGGGGATTGCCGTTGCTTTTGTCCCTTCACCACGTCCACGCGTCGCTTCATGCCATATCTCTGGTTGGTGCATGCCGTCCCGGAAGGCGGCCCTGCCTGTGCGCTGATCCGCCGCGCGCGCATGGCAAGGCCACGCCGTACGCTACAGCTACCCGCATGATGTGTAAGTCAGATGACAGCGCCGGGAAAAAAGGTGTGGAGTGCCGTAACAATGTGCGGAGTGCCGGAATGAATAAGGCGACGCATCGCCACGGAAAGTCCGCGTCGTGCGTCGCCCCAACTGCCTGGGTACTACGGCAGGTACTGTCGATCAACTACCCGCGATGATTAGCCACGGCCAGCGTAGCTGCCGCAGATCGTCGTGTTGCCGACGTTCAGGTTCTTGGCATCGCCCGTCACGAAGGTGCTGACCAGCGTGGCGCGCGTCGTGCCCAGGGCCACCAGCAGGTGATCGTCCGGCAGCTCGTTGTTCACGTCGTAGTGCTTGGTCAGGAAGTTCTTGACGTCAGCGGTGACGGCGGCGCTGGAGTAGCACTGGCTGAGAACCAGGTTGGTCGTGCCGGCGATGGGATAGCCCTTCAGCGGGTTGACCGACGAGCGGATCCAGTTGGCCGGGTTGCCGGAGTTGTTGGCATCAGCCCAGCCGGCGGCGTTCGGGTCGCGAACCGGCACGGCCGAGTTGGGCAGGCCAGGCGAACCCGAGTTGGCCAGCGCCAGGTTGACGTTGTCGGCGGTCGGACCGTAGACCACGTTGTCGTGCGAGTTGCGCAGGTTGGCCAGCTTCAGCGTGCTGGTGTAGGCGGGATCCGGGCTCACGTAGGTGATGGCCGAGGTCTGGCTGCCGATCGCGGTGACGACGCCGCCGCTGCCGCTGGCCGACACGAAGCTGGCCGGAGGCGTGTTGGCCGGGAATTCCTGGGCGAACGTGCTCTTGCCGCCGAAGGCAACGTTCGAGTCCGCGCCGCAGACGGCCTGCAGGTGGCGGGTCAGCAGTTCGGTCGTGCCGCTGCTGTCGCTGCGGTAGATGACCTTGAAGCTGTTCAGGCTGGCCGGCACGGTGACGCCGATTTCGCTCCACTTGGTGTACTTGCCTGACAGCGCGCCGCACAGCTGCGCCTTGTTCAGCGTCACGGCGCCGGTGGGGCCCTTGTAGGCGATGGTCACCGGGGTGGCGACCGACGGGATCTGGATCAGCGGGCCGTGGCCGGCCGGGTTGCCGATCTTGCCCAGGCCGGTGGTCAGGTAGCCGTCGATCTCGGCGGGCTTCAGGATCGAATCGCTGCCGATCCAGTGCACGACGCCCGAGCTGCTGAAGCCGGCGGCGCTGTTGGTCAGGAAAGCGGTCTTTCCCGCGCCGCTGCCCACGCCCACATAGGGCTTGAAGGTCGGCAGGGGGAAGTTGGTGATTTCGTCCTTGTACAGCTTCTCGGGCAGCGTGGCGCCGCCGGAAACCACGACCTGCTGCGCCAGCGCGGCGCCCGACAGGGCCATCAGGCCAGCCGCCGACAGAACGGCGACCAGGGAATTACGGTTGAACATGTCTTGCTCCTTGCACTCGTTTCGGAGAGAACTGCTAGTGGAGAAAAGAACGGATGAACCCAAGAAACGCACCTTGCGGCTACGGAGAGAAAAGCCTGCCTGACGCGTTGAAGTCATGATGCGCAAGCGAGGTGACAGGGCCGGGAAAAAAGGTGTGGAGTGAGGTAAGAATGTGGGGAGATGCCGGAAATTGAGTGGAGTTTCGACAAGCCCTGAAACACCGGCAGCACTTTGCAATCGTCCGCGGCGCGCGGCGCGAAAGGCGCTCGCGGGCAAGCGCCCTCACCCCACCATCTGATTGATCTCCATGATCGGCAGCATCACCGCCAGCACGATCACCAGCACCACCGCGCCCATGGTCAGGATCATGATGGGCTCCAGCAAGGCGGTCATCGCCATCGCCCGCCGCTCGATATCGGACGACAGCGTCTGCGCCGCCCGGTCCAGCATGCGCGACAGCGTCCCGGTCTTCTCGCCGCTGGACACCAGATGGCACAACAGCGGCGGAAACACCTTCTGCTGGCGCAGCGCCGCGCCCAGCCCCGAGCCGCCTTCGATGCGCGAGGTGGCGTCGAGCACGGCGCGGCGCAGGCATTCGTTGCCCAGCGTCTGGCGCGCCGCCTCCAGGCCGCGCAGCAGCGGCACGCCGGCGTCGGACAGGATGGCCAGCGTGGACGCGAAGCGCGCGGTGTTCACGCCCAGCGCGAAGCGCCCGATCATCGGCAGGCGCAGCACGCGCGCATGCCAGGCCAGCCGGGCGGCCTCGGCGCGCTGGGTCCAGCGCCACAGGCCGAACAGCAGGACCAGGACCAGCGCGTTCAGCGCGCCCCATTGGCGCACGTATTCGCTGGCGGCCAGCATCGCCTGGGTGATGAAGGGCAGCTCCTGCCGCGCCTGTGAGAAGGCGCTGACCACCTGCGGCACCACGTAGGCCAGCAGGAAGATGACGATGCAGATCGAAACGCAGCCGACGATGGCCGGATAGATGAAGGCGGTCAGCACCTTGGAGCGCAGCGCGTTGCGTTCCTCGATGTAGTCGGCCAGCCGTTCCATGATGCGCGCCAGGTCGCCGGAGTCCTCGCCGGCCTTGATCAGCGCGCGATAGATGGGCGGAAAGTCGCGCGGGCGCGCGGACAGCGTGTCGGAAAAGCGCTGGCCGCCGCGCACATCGGCGCGCACGGCGGTGAAGGTGTCGGTGATGTGCTTTTTCTCGGCCTGTTCGACGGTGGCGGTCAGCGCGGCTTCCAGCGGCAGGCCGGCGGCCAGCAGGCTGGCGAGCTGGCGGGTGGCCCAGGCCAGATCGCTGTCGGACAGCTTGGGGCCGAACAGCTCGATCTGGCCGCGCCTGGCGGCGGCCTCTCGCAGTTCCAGCGCGGTCAGGCCCTGCGCGCGCAGCTGGGCGCGCGCCGAGCGGGCCGAGTCGGCCACCAGCGTGCCGCGCTGGATGGCGCCCTGGGCGTCGGCGGCCTCGAAACGGAAATTCGCCATGTTCTCTCCTCTACCCGTCCCGCGTCACGCGGATGATTTCTTCCGGCGCGGTCTGGCCGTCGCGGACCCAGCGCTCGCCGTCCTCGCGCATCAGCTTCATGCCGGTGCGCTGCGCGGCCACGCGCAGCTGCTGTTCGCCCGCGCCTTCGTGGATCAGGCGGCGCTGCTCGTCGTCGATGACATACAGCTCGTGGATGCCGGTGCGGCCGCGATAGCCGGTGTGATTGCAGGCCGGGCAGCCCACCGGCAGGAAATGGCCGCCCTCGGGCGCGGGCCGCTTGCACTCCTGGCACAGGCGCCGCACCAGGCGCTGGGCCAGCACGCCCAGCAGCGACGAGGCCAGCAGGAACGGCTCCACGCCCATGTCGGTCAGGCGGGTCAGCGCCGAGACCGAGTCGTTGGTATGCAGCGTGGCCAGCACCAGGTGGCCGGTGAGCGAGGCCTGCACCGCGATCTGGGCGGTCTCCAGGTCGCGGATCTCGCCGATCATGATGACGTCGGGGTCTTGCCGCAGGATGGCGCGCAGCGCCACGGCGAAGCTCATGTCGATCTTGGCGTTGACCTGGATCTGGCTGATGCCCGGCAGGTCGTATTCCACCGGGTCTTCCACGGTCAGCACATTGCTGGTGGCGGCGTCGATCTGGCCCAGCGCGGCGTACAGCGTGGTGGTCTTGCCGCTGCCGGTCGGGCCGGTCACGAGCACGATGCCGTGCGGCTGGTGCACCAGGCGGTCCAGTTCCGCCAGCACGCCGGGCGCCATGCCCAGGCGTTCGAGCTTGAGGCGCCCTGCCTCCTTGTCCAGCAGGCGCAGCACGGCGCGCTCGCCGTGGCCGGTGGGCACGGTGGACACGCGGATGTCGATGGGCCGTCCGCCCACGCGCAGCGCGATGCGGCCGTCCTGCGGCAGGCGCTTCTCGGCGATGTCCAGGTGCGCCATGATCTTGATGCGCGAGATCAGCGCCGAGTGCAGCGCCTTGCGCGGGCTGACCACGTCGCGCAGGCCGCCGTCGACGCGGTAGCGCACCACCGAGTGCGTCTCGAACGGCTCGATGTGGATGTCGCTGGCGCCGTCGCGCGCGGCCTGGGTGAACAAAGCGTTGATCATGCGGATGACGGGCGCGTCGTCCAGGGCGTCGAGCAGGTCCGTGACTTCCGGCATCTCGTGCATCAGCCGATCCAGGTCGACCTCGTTCTCGGCCGCGCCGACCACGGCGGCGGCGTCGCCGGCATCGGCGTAGGCCGCCGTCAGCAGGGACTCCAGCTCGGCGTCGGCCGCCTGGCGCAGCGGCATCGGGCCGTGGCGACGGCGCACTTCGGTGATGGCCCAGGACGGCGTCAGCGGACTGACGACCAGTTCGTCGCCATCACCCACGCGGCGCAGCAAGGCCCGCTGCGCGCGCGCCCAGGCGTAGGGCAAGCGCGTCCCGGCGCCTTGCGCGGCTTCGCCGGCGGGCGCGCTCATAGGCCCAGCACCATCTCGGGCTGGTAGCCCAGCTCGCGCAGCAGCTGCAGCGCGGTGTCCACCGAGCGCTGGTCGCGCGGCACGCTGGCGCGCACCACGTAACTCTGCCCGCCCGGCCCGGACAGGGTGTAGGCCTTCAGGCCGCTGACCTGTACGCGCCGGGAGACCGCCGTCGCCTCGGCTTCCGTGGCCACGTCGGCGAACTGCAGCACGGTGTTGCTGGTATCCGGCTGGCCGTACAGCGCGGCGGGATCGCTGGCGACGGTCAGGCCGGCCGGCAGGCGCGTGCGCACTTCGGTGCGCTCATCGGCCGGGTTCTTGACGGCGGCCAGCTGCCTTGGTTCGGTCGTGCCCTGCGTGGCGGGTGGCTCCCGGCGCAGGGTCTGCTCCAGCGAACCGGCGCGGAAGTCATAGGGCTGCCCCGCCACCGGCACGCCGGCCGGCGGAAGCACTGGCGCCCGCATGTCGGGCAGCAGCGGATGGTCCGCCGGCTGCACCTGGCTCTGCACCCGCCGCATGTAGTTGTAGCGGCTCTGGGTCAGCCCCATGCCGCCGGCCGAATCGCGCACCACGTAGGGGCGCAGGAACACCATCAGGTTGGTCTTGCTGCGTCCGCGCGTGTCGTAGCGGAACAGGCTGCCCAGCACCGGGATCGAGCCCAGCACCGGCACCTGGTCCCGGCTGTTCGTGACGCTGTCTTCCAGCAGGCCGCCCAGCACCATGATCTGGCCGTCGTCCAGCAGCACGCTGGTGTCCATGGCGCGCTTGTTGGTGACCAGCCCGGCGGCGACATCCGCGGTCCGGTCGATGCTGCTGACTTCCTGATAGATGTCCAGCTTGACCGTGCCGCCCTCGGAAATCTGCGGCCGGATATTGAGCTTCAGGCCGATGTCCTCGCGCTGGATGGTCTGGAAGGGATTGCTGTTGGTGCTGCCAGGCGTGATGTACTGGCCGCTGACGAAGGGCACGGTCTTGCCCACCATGATGGAGGCCGGCTCGTTGTCCAGGGTCAGCAGGTTCGGCGTGGACAGCACGTTGCTGCCGCCCTTGGTCTGCATCGCGCGCGCCAGCACGCCCAGGTTCGCCACCTCGCCCACGCCGGGGATGTTGATGGTGCCCGAGATCACGCCGATGCTCAGGCCGCCCTTGGGCAGCGCCTGGATGGAATTTTTGGCGCCCGTCGTGAATGTGTCCTTGCCGAAGTTCGCACCGCCGAACACGCGGCCGCCGCCTGCCAGCCACTGGATGCCCAGCTCCGCGCCGTCGTTCTCCGTGATCTCCACGATCAGGCTTTCCACCAGCACCTGGGCGCGGCGCTGGTCCAGCAGGTCGATCACCTTGCGCAGGCTGCGGTACATGGGCTCGGGTGCCGAGATGATCAGCGTGTTGGTGGTGGCGTCGGCGTTCACCGTGACGCCATTGGCCGAGAAGGCCGAGCCGTCCTGCCCCTTGCGGCCGGTGGCGCCGGGTCCGAGCGCGTCCGTGCCCCGGCCGCTGTAGCCGCCGCGGGCGGCGCTGCCCGTGCCGCTGTTCTGGCCAGAGCCGGAGCCGCTGGCGCCAGTGGTATTCGCCTGCTGGCCGTTGGTATTGCCCGAGCTGTTGCCCAGGCCGCCGCCGAAGGCCCCGCCCGGCCCCAGCGCGGCGCGCGCGGCGGCGTCGCTGCTGCCGCCGCCGCCGTCGCTTTCCCCGGTCAGGACGCCGCGCAGCACGCGCGCCAGGTGCGTGGCCTGGGCGTTGCGCAGGTAGACCACATGCAGGTTGTCCGGGTCAGTCTGCGAGCTGTCCAGCTGGCGGATCAGGTCGCGCGCCAGCTTGGCGCGGCCGGGGCTGCCGGAGCGCACGATCACGCTGTTGGCGCGCGGGTCGGCGACCACGACGACGCGCTGGCTCGGGTCCTCGTTGCGCTGCGCGTCCAGCAATTCCGAGGCCATGCCGGCGATATCCACGGCGATGCCCTGCCGTACCTTGACCACTTCGGTGACCAGCGACGAAGGATTGTCGATGCTGGCGATGATGCGGCCGATGCGATCCAGGTTGTCGGCGTAGTCGGTGATGACCAGCGTGTTGTTGGCCGGATAGGCCGTGATGCTGTTGCTGGGCGCGATCATCGGGCGCAGCACAGGCACCAGCGCGGTCGCGTTCTCGTAGCTCAGGCGGAAGGTCCGCGTGACCACGCCGCCGCCCGCCGGCGCGTCGGCGCTTTGCACCGGCCCGCCCTGCAGCTTGGCGTCGGCTTCCGGCATCACCCGGGTGCCCCCGGCCACGTCGACCGCCGCATAGCCCTGCATGCGCAGCGCGCCCAGCAGCATGCTGTAGGCGGCGTCCGGCGCGACCGGCCCCTGCGACACCAGCGTCAGCGTGCCCTTGACGCGCGGGTCGACCAGGAACTGCTTGCCGGTGAACTTGGCCAGCACGCGCAGCACGGCGGGAATGTCGGCGTCGACGAAATTCAGCAGCACGCCGTCCTGCGCGGCGGCGGCGGGCTTGCCCGGAGGGACGCTGGCGGCCGGGGTATCGCTGGTCTTTTGCCCGGAGTCTGCCTGCGCCAGCAGCGGCGCGGCGCGCTTGTCGCCGCCCACGGCGCGTGACGCCTGCGCGGTGCGCAAGGGCTGCGCCGGCGCGGCCACGGGCGCCGGCGTCGCCCTGGACTGCGCGGTGGGCGCCAGCGTCATGGCCAGCGGCGGCAAGCCATCGAGCCCCGTCTGCGGCGCGTCGGCACGCCGGCCGCCGTCCGGCGTCGAGCAACCGGCAAGCGCGGCCAGGACGGCCATGCTCACGACCTTGCGCCGGGCCGTCGTGCGGGCGGCTTGCGGCAAGCGATACTGCGTCACTGTGTTACCTCTCGTTCCGGGTGGCGGGGGACAACTCGATCGATACGCGGTACTGATCCAGGGGCGACATCCCGGTGGGCGGCGCGGCGCCCTTGCCCGGCACTTCCAGCACCGTGACGGTCGGCCTGGGCCCGGCGCCGGCGGGCGCATCGGCGCGACGCAAGTCGATCCGGTCCGGCCGCAGCGACAGCCGCTCGGGCTGCGTCAGCAGCCAACGCAGCAGGGGTTCGGCACGCGCCTCATCCAGGCTCAGGCGCCAGCGGCCATCCGGGCCTGGCGCCGTCACGTCGGCCCGCAAGCCGGCCTGCTCCAGTTCGAGGCGCAGCGACGCTTGCGTGGCCGGGCCGCGCGTGGCTTCTCCGCGAGGCGCCCGGGCCAGCAGTGTTTCCAGCTCGATGCTCAAGCCCCGCAGGCGCGTCAGTTCGGCGCGCGCGCGCTCGGCCCTGGCCAGCGCCGGCTCGATCAGCGCCAGCCAGCACAGCGCGGCCAGCGCCACCAGCGCACAACCGGCCAGCATGCGGCGTTCGCGCGGCGCCAGTCCGAGCCAATAGGCCCCGGCGCGCGCGCGCCCGTCCGCGATGCGCTTGCGCCATGCCGCGAACGGCGCCGCCGCCAGGGGCCGGAATGCGAAGCTCATGAGCGGCTCGCGGGCGCCGCGCCCTGCGGCGGCGCGCGGCGCAGGCGCCAGCCGCCGGCTTGGGCCTCGACGGATACGCCGTCCTTGGCCGCGGTCTTGATCCAGTCCGGCGTGGCGCCCTCCGGCGCCGGATCGCGGCGTGCGCCGGGCGCCATCTCTACGTCCAGCGCGCCGTCCGCATAGCGCAGGCCGGCCACTTCGCCGGCGGCGAAGGCCAGATGCCGCGTGGCCGCGCCCAAAAGGAACGCGAACTCGGATTGCCCCGGGCCGCCTTGCAACTGCTGGCGGACCTGGCGCAAGGGATCGGTCACGCGGGCCAAGGCGGGGAACGCCTGTTGCACGCGGCCATGCACTTGCGCGCGCAGTTCGGCGGCGCCGCGTTCAAGGCGCCAGGCCTGCAGCTGCAGGCCGCCCATCCACACCGCGGCGGCGATGGCGGCCCATTTGACGGGACCGCGCCACGACCCGGCCATGGCGCCCGCGCGGCGGCGGGCCAGCGTCAGGCTCCAGACGGGCGCGGCATCGCCGCCGGCGTCGATCTCGCGGCCTTGTTCCGCTGGCACGTCCGCCGGCCACCAGGTGGGAATCTCGCCGATCCAGACGATCCGCGCCGGTCTGGCTGCCTCCTGCGCGCGCAACAGGGCTTGCACGCCAGGGATGTCCGCGCCCGGCCGTTCCGCGCCAGCGGCATGGCCGCCCATGAGGGCCGTGCCGCCTGCATCCCCGCTGGAAGCCTCGCCGGAAGCGATGTCCGTGCGCGCGATCGCATGAATCTCCACGTGATCGGAACCGGCGCGCAGCGCCACCCAATCGTCTCCCTGCATCAGGGTCCAGCCGTCGGGCGTGCGCGGCAGCCATAGCGGCAGCGGCGCAAGAGCCGCCGCCGTCAGGCCGCAGCCTTCCATCAGCGCCTGCGCCCGTTCCGCCTGTTCGCGGGCGATCCAGGCCAGGCAGACATTGCCGTCCGCGGCGCGCGCGCCATGAGCCACCAGCAGCGCGTCGGCGTCGCCCAGCGCCAGCAGATCCACCGCGCCCGCCGCCGCCACCTTCAGGCGCGCGGGCGCCAGCGGCGGCAAGGACGCGGCGGCCAGCGCCATGTCCTCGGGCTGCATGAAGGCGGTCACGCGCGCGCCCCGGTGCAGGTCGGCCAACGCGGCAAGGCTGCGCGGCGTGGCGGATCGCAGCCAGGTCTTGCCCTCGCGCAGCGCATAGGGCAGCGGCGTGTCGGCGGCAAGCAGGCGCAAGGCCGGCAACAGGACTCGGATCTCCGGCATCAGGCGCCTTCTCTCGACCAGAGCACCTCGGGCCATGGATTCGCGCCGCGCGCCAGCAGCGCCTGGAACGGCACCAGCGCCGACCCGAGCCGCGCCGCGCCGGCGAGCCGGAACCAGTTGCTCTGCACGGCCACGCGCGTCGGATTGCCCTGTTGCCCGGGCAGGTTCAACCGGTTGGCGAAATCGCCCTCCGTGGCGAACCACATGCCGGCATCGCGCTGGGCGACCAGCGCCTTCGCCTGCTCCAGCGACAGATCGGGCACGCGGGCGGCGATCACTTCGGCCCGCGCGGTGTTCACGTTGACCAGGGTGACGCGCGGCAGCACCGTGACATAGGGCCGCAGGCGCGCGACGACGGCGGGGTCCACGCCCGGCGCGCCGGCGAACTCGTCCAGGCTGCGGGGAAATGGCGCCAGCCCGGGCCGCCCGGCATCGCCAGGCCGAGCGGAAGCCGCGCCGTCGCCAGCATTCTGCGGCGGCGGCAATGACGCCAGCATGCGCTGCGCCAGGGCGTCCGCGACCTCCGGCCGCAGCCCCAGCGATTGGCACAGGCGGGCCAGTTCCTCGACGCCGTCCTGATACAGCTTGCCCTCGAAGACCAGGTTGCGCAGGTTGAGCTTGCCCTGTTCGTCTTCCAGGTGACCCAGGAACACCGGCTGCCCGCCGGCCGTGGACGCGAGCCGCGCATCGGCGATGGGCGCGGCCCAGGGCGCGTCGCCGCGCGTCGTGGCATTGCGCTCGCCGTCCTCCTTGACCAGGCGCAGCGCCAGGTTCAGGCCGCCGCGCAGCAGCGCCTGGGCCTGGGCGCGGTTCTGCGCGGCCTGCACCCCGCGCAGGAAGGCGTCCTGGCGTTGCAGCAGCGAGGCGGTGATCATGGTCACCGCCGCCACCACCAGCAAAGCGCTGATGACGGCCATGCCTTGCTGCCGGGCGCGGCGCTCAGAGTTGCCAGGAGCCGATGTCCGCATTGCCTGCTTCCCCGTCAGGCTTGCCGTCGGCGCCGTAGGAAAACACATCGATCTCGCCGTGCGTGCCGGGATTCAGGTACTGATAGGGATGGCCCCAGGGATCATTGGGCAGGCGGTCCAGATAGGCGCGCCAGGCGCTATTGGCGCCGGGGCCCGACGCGGGCCGCTCCACCAGCGCGCGCAGTCCCTGGTCGGTGCTGGGATAGCTGCCGGTGTCCAGCCGATAGAGCTTGAGCGCCTGCATCAGCGCGCTGATGTCCTGGCGCGCGGCGACCGCGCGCGCCTGATCGGGCCGATCCAGCAGGCGTGGCACCACCAGCGCCGCCAGGATGCCCATGATCACGATCACCACCATGATCTCGATCAGCGTGAAACCGCGCTGCCGATGGCCGGGCGGGCAATGCGTATCCGTCAGGTGCCGGCTTGCTTTCATCGCGCGGTGACTCCGAGGCTGCCGTTGGACCCGAGAACCGGCGCGCGTCCGGGTCAGTCGGGCGCCGTTCAGGTCCGGAGATATTGGCAACCCCGGATTTCACGCATTTGACGTATTGTGCGGAGGATTGAAAGCTACGACCGGAGCGCCGCAAGCGCCCGCGAGGTGGATCCTGGTGTGCTGTCCCGCAGCTACGCCCGCAGGCAATCCGCCCTAGCCGGCGTAGGCGCCCAACAGCTTGCCCAGCAGGCCCGCGAGCTGGCGCTGCTCGGCCGCGTCCAGCGGCGACAGCACTTCGGCCTGATTGCGCACATGCGCGACCACGGCCCGGTCGATCAGCTTCAGGCCGGCGCGGGTCAGCCGTACCAGGGTCGCGCGCCCGTCGCCGGGATTCGGCACGCGTTCCACCAGGCCGGCGCTTTCCAGGCGGTCGATGCGATTGGTCATGCTGCCCGACGAGATCATCATGTCCTCGTACAGCGCGGTCGGCGTCAGCCCTTGCGCCGCGCCGCTGCGCCGGAGCGTGGCCAGCACGTCGAATTCGCCCGGCTGCAGGCCGAATTCCGCGAACAAGGGATTGATCCGGTCACGGGTGATGACCAGCGCGCATTCGGCGAGGCGGCCCAGCACCAACATGCTGGACGCGTCCAGGTCCGGCAGCTCGCGGTTCCATTGGGCCACCGCGCGGCCCGCCCTATCCATAACCATGACGGCATCTCCAGTTATCTTGACGTCAAGATAAATTCCAAATATCTTGACATCGAGATATTTTAGCAACGCGGCCATGCGTACGCAGGCCGATCGCAGGGAGCAGCAGTGAATCTTTCCGTAGCGCAACGGTGGCAGGTGGCCGCCATCATCCTGGTGGGCCTGAACCTGCGCCCCGTGCTGGCCTCGGTGCCGCCCCTGCTGGACGCCTTGCAGGCGGCGACCGGCATGTCCGACGGCGCGGCGGGCCTGATGACCGCCCTGCCCGTCTTTGTCATGGGCCTCGGCGCGCTGAGCGCGGCGCCGCTGCGCCTCCTGCTGGGAGAACGCCTGGGCGTGCTGCTGGGGCTGGCCGTGATCGCCATCGCCGCCGGCGCCCGGTTGGCGGCGGGCCAGACCAGCGCGCTGCTGGCCACCGGCGTCGCGGCCGGGCTTGGCATCGCCATCGCGCAGGCCCTGCTGCCCGGCTTCATCAAGGCCCGACTGGCGGCCGCCAGCAGCGGCGTGATGGGGCTGTATTCGACGGCCATCATGGGCGGCGCGGCCATCGCCAGCGTGGCCACCCCGCTGATGGCGCGCCAACAATCGCTGTCCCTGTCGCTGGCGGCCTGGGCCGTGCCTGCCCTGATCGCGCTGGCCTGCTGGGCGCGCGCCGCTGGCCGCGCCGAGGCAGTCGCGCAAACCACAAGCGCCGACCGCGCGCATGGGCGCCGCGCCTGGCTGCTGGCCGTCTTCTTCGGCCTGGGCACGGGCGCCTATACGCTGGTGCTAGCCTGGCTGCCACCGTACTACACCGCGCTGGGCTGGACGCCGGTCGCGGCGGGCAGCCTGCTGGGCGCCGTCACGGTCGCGGAGATCGCGGCCGGCCTGCTGGTGTCCGCGCTGATCGGCCGCCTGCCCGACCGCCGCCCGGCGCTGTATCTGGCGATCGGCTCGCTGCTGGTCGGTCTGGCGGGCCTGGCCATCGCGCCGCTGGCCCTTGCCTGGCCGGCCGCGGTACTGGCGGGCCTGGGCATCGGCGCCCTCTTCCCCCTGTCGCTGATCGTGACCATGGACCACGCGGCCACGCCCGCGCAGGCCGGCCGGCTGGCGGCCTTCGTGCAAGGCGTGGGGTATCTGATCGCGGCGATGTTTCCGTACGCGGCCGGTCTGATCCGGCAACATGTATCGGACCTGCGGCCCGCATGGGGAGTGATGATGGCGATCTGCGCGATCCTGTTCGCGATGGCCCTGCGGTTCCGGCCGCAGGCGGACCGGCGCTGACGCGTCCGTCAGCCTTCGGCCGGGTCCTTGCGATGACCGTCCACATGGCCCAGCGGGCGCGAGGGATCGATCAGATCGCGCACGCGCTGCTTGAGCGTCTTGGCATCCGGAAAGCCGCCGTCGCGCTTGCGGTCCCACACCAGTTCTCCATTGCAGCTGACCTGGAACACGCCGCCGGTGCCCGGCTGCAGCGCGACCTCGCCCAGGTCGGTGGAAAACGTGGACAGCAATTCCTGCGCCATCCAGGCGGCGCGCAGCAGCCATTGGCACTGGGTGCAATAGACGATGACGATGCGGGGGCCGATGGTGTCGCTCATGCCGGCGATTCTACTTGAGCCCCCGGCCGGCGGCGGCATCGTCACCCGTCCGGGGAACCGCCAGCGCCCGATCCGGGCTTGAGGGATAATCGAGGGTTTTTCCCTGGCCTTCTTGCGGCCCGGAACCTGCAATGACCCCTGTATCCACCTCCCGCAGCCAGGCCTGGCTGATCGGCCTGCTGATGGCCCTGGTCACGCTCACGCCGATGGGCATCGACATCTACCTGCCTTCCCTACCCGGCATGGCGCAGGATTTCGGCGTCACGATGGCCGCCATGCAGACCAGCGTCACGCTGTTCATCTTCGCGGTCGGCCTGAGCCAATTGCTGATCGGACCGCTGGCCGACCGCCACGGCCGCCGGCCGGTGGCGCTGGCCGGGGTCGCGGCCTACGTCGCAGGCTCCCTGCTGGGCGCCTGCGCCGGCACGGTGGAATGGTTCTATGCCGCGCGGGTGATCCAGGGCATCGGCGCCTGCGCCGCTTCGCTGGTGGCTTTCGCCGCCGTGCGCGACCGCTACGCCCCGGCCGAAGGCGCGCGCATCTACAGCTACCTGAACGGCGCGCTGTGCTCGGTGCCGGCGCTGGCGCCCATGCTGGGCGGCGCTCTGGCCGTGCTGGCCGGCTGGCGCAGCACCTTTGTCTTCATGGCGCTGTTCGCGCTGACGCTGGCGCTGCTGCTGGCGCGGCGCTTTGGCGAGACCCGGCCGCCGGCCGCCGGGCCCGCCGCCCGCGTGGCGGGCTGGCGCCAGTACCTGCCCATCGCGACGAGCGGCCGCTTCGTGTATTTCGCCGTGTTCGGCATGGCGGGCATGGCCATGATCCTGGTCTTCGTGTCGGCCGCGCCGGTGGTGCTGGTCCAGCGGCTGGGCTATTCCGAACTGGGCTTCGGCGCCTGGTTCGGCGGCAATGCCGTGCTCAACATCGTCGCGTTCTTCCTCGCGCCCAGGTTCATCGCGCGCTTCGGCCGCCTCGCCATGCTGCGCGCGGGCCTGGTCGCCCTGCTGCTGGCGGCGGCCATGCATCTGGCGGCCTGGCTCTGGCTGCCCTTGTCCGCCTGGGCCTTCATGTTGCCGGTGGCGGTGCTGACGGTCGGGTTTTCGCTGGCGCTGGGCTCGGCCCTGAGCCTGGCGCTGGAACCCTACGCGGACCGCGCGGGCACCGCCGCCGCGGTGTTCGGCCAGTTCCAGATGAGCGGGTCCGCCCTGATCGCGACGTTGCTGCTGGGCCAGGGCATGAGCCCGCAGCTGGCCATGGCGCTGATCGGCGCGCTGCTGGCCGGTCCGCTGCTGTGCGCCTCCGGCTGGATCGCGCGGTCCGCGTCCCGCCACGGCTGAGACTGCCGCGCTGGTATCCTGACGCCACAACGACAGGAGACGACATGAGCACGCAATCTTCCGCCAGCCCGGCCCTCGAAGCGCCGCTGCTGCGCACCGACAGCCAGGGCATCGTCACGCTGCGCCTGAACCGGCCGGGACAGTTCAACGCGCTGTCCGAAGCGCTGCTGGGCGCGCTGCAGGCGCAGATCGATGCGCTGGCCTGCGACGCGAACCTGCGCTGCGTGGTGCTGGAAGCCAGCGGCCGCGCCTTCAGCGCCGGGCATGACCTGCGTGAAATGCGCAGCCAGCCGTCGCTGGACTACTACCGTGAGTTGTTCCGCAAGTGCGGCGCGGTGATGCAGGGCTTGCAAGCCCTGCCCGTGCCGGTCATCGCCAAGGTTCGCGGCATCGCCACCGCCGCCGGCTGCCAGCTGGTGGCCAGCTGCGACCTGGCGGTCTGCGCGGATGACGCCCGCTTTGCCGTGTCGGGCATCAACGTCGGCCTGTTCTGCGCCACGCCGGCGGTGGCTCTCAGCCGCAACGTGTCGGCCAAGCGCGCCTTTGAAATGCTGGTCACCGGACGATTCATCGACGCGGCCACGGCCTCGGACTGGGGCCTGGTCAATGATGCCGTGCCCGAGGACCGGCTGGACGCGCGCGTGGACGAACTCGCTGCCGAGATCCTGTCCAAGAGCCCCGCGGCGATCCGCCACGGCAAGCGCATGTTCTACAAGCAGCGGCAGATGGCGCTGGCTGACGCCTACGACTACGCCGGCGACGTCATGGCCCGCAACATGATGGAAGACGATGCCGCCGAAGGCATCGACGCCTTCCTGCAGAAGCGCGCGCCGCGCTGGCGCGGCCTGGCCTGAACGACCAGGGGCGGATCAGACCAGCCAGCCCAGCGCCCAGCCGCCCGCCGCCGCCGTGATCACCACCCACACCGGCGACCAGCGCGCGTACACCAGCAAGCCGAACAACAGCAGGGCCAGCCCGAAGTCCGCCGGCCCGCGAATGGCGGATGTCCACACGGGGTCGTACAGGGCCGACAGCAGAACGCCGACCACGGCGGCGTTCACGCCGGCCAGCATGTTGCGCACGCCCGGCCGCCGGCGCAGTCCGTCCCAGAACGGCATCGCGCCGGCGAGCAGCAAGGCGCCCGGCAGGAAGATCATCGCCAGCATGCCGAAACCGCTGATCCAGCCCATCCAGCCGCCGGCGGGATGCTGCGAAGCCATGCCCAGGAAGGCGGCAAAGGAGAACAAGGGTCCCGGCATGGCCTGCGCCGCGCCATAGCCAGCCAGGAAATCCGGTTGCGACACCATGCCACCGGCGACCGCCGTGGATTCCAGCAGGGGCAACACCACGTGCCCGCCACCGAAAACCAGCGCGCCAGCCCGGTAGAAACCGGCCAATTGCGCGGCCAGCGGCGTGGCGGCGTACTCGGCCAGGACCGGCAGGCCGATCAGCAGGGCCGCGAACAGGCCCAGCAGCAGCAATCCCGTGCCGCGCCGCACGCCTTGAGACGGTTGTCCGAGCAAGGGTCGCGGCGGCAGTTGCAGCACGGCCGCGCCCACCACCGCGCCCAGGGCGATGGCGGCCAACTGTCCCGGTGCCGAGGGCAAGGCCAGGGTGATCAGCGCCGCCGCGCAGGCCATGCCGGCCCGGATCTGGTCCGGACAGAGCGTGCGGCCCATGCCCCACACCGCTTGCGCGATGACCGCCACCGCCGCGACCTTCAGGCCATGGATCGCGGCGGAGCCCGACAGCCAGCCGAAATGGGCCAGCCCCAGGGCGAACAGCATCAGCGCCAGGGCCGAGGGCAGCGTGAAAGCCAGCCAGGCGGCCAGCATGCCCGCCCAGCCCGCGCGCTTCAGGCCGATCGCCATGCCCACCTGGCTGCTGGCCGGTCCCGGCAGGAACTGGCACAGCGCCACCAGATCCGAATAGGTGTAGTCGTCGAGCCAGCGCCGGCGGTCGACGAATTCCGTGCGGAAGTAACCCAGATGCGCCACCGGTCCGCCAAAGGACGTCAGGCCCAGCCGCAGGAACGCCAGGAACACCTCGATACAGGAACTTCGCCCCACCGCCGTCTGTTCATGGACAGCGGACTGGCTGGCGACGTGTTCGTCGTGCGACGGCGATTGCGGCATGGTGGGTGTGTTTCATCTGGCCGGGCGGAACCACAGCTGTCCGCCCCGGTATTTAGCTTATAGCCCGGGGCGAGGCTCCGATTCAATCGAGAGTTCCGCCATCACGCCCTAGTCCAGGTGCATGAATCTTCACAAATTACGAACAAAAACCGCAGATCTGCGATCAAGCCGGCGGCTAGGATCGCCCGTTGGCCCGTGGCGGCATGTCCGCCATGCCCGCTCCAGCACAAGACAACAGCATCATGAGCACCCACGGCGCATCCCGGCTCGCCCGACAGACCACCGCCCAAGCCCCAAGGCAGGCGGCCGCCAGGGCATCCATGCTCAAGCTGGCGCTACGCATCCTCATCGTCGCGACCATCGGCTATATCCTGGCGACGCAGTTCGTCAGCCGCAGCTTCAGCTATCTGCTGGAACCGATCACCGCCGACCTCGTCTACGAAACGCTGCGCGGCCAGATGCATGCCCTGCGCAGCGAGCTGGATCCGCAACCGCCGTCCGAACGCGAGGCCTACCTGCGCGACCGCATCAAGCCCCACTATGGCCTGGGCCTGCAGATCAAGACGCCGGCGCAGGCCGCCTTGACCCGCGCCGAGCGGGACATGGTGGACAAGTACGGCATCGTCATGCGGGACGACTACAACACCTTCCTGTCGCGCATGCCCGGCGAGCCGGCCCAGTGGCTGGAAGTGACCCTGCCCTCGCAGCGTTCGCTCGAGAAGATGGTGACCTGGACGGCGTGGACCGTGCTGGTGCTGATCCTGGCCGGCGTGCTGCTGCTGTTCTGGGCCATGCCCATCCATCGCGACCTGGACGTGGTGCGCAACGCCACGCTGCGGATGGCGCAAGGCGACCTGGACGTCCGGGTGCGCCTGTCGCGCATCTCCGGCATCCGCCACATCGGCGAGAGCTTCAACCATATGGCCGAACGCATCGCCGCGCTGATCGACAACCAGCGCAGCCTGACCAACGCCGTCTCGCACGAGCTGCGCACGCCGCTGGCGCGGCTGTCGTTCGAGGTCGACATGCTGAGCGAGGGCGGCATCGATCCCAAGCGCAGCGCCGTCCTGCACGACATGCGCGCGGATATCGCCGAACTGGAGGCGATGGTGGCGGAGCTGTTGGTCTACGCCCGGCTGGAGCGTCCGGGTGAAGATACCGTCAAGCTGGAAACCGTCGACACCGCCGACTGGATGGGCGAGGCCCTGGCGCAGGTCGCCCACCAGGCCACGGCCCGCGCCGTGCAGTGCGCCATGCTGCCCGGCTGTCCGGCGCACGTGCGGCTGCACCCGCGCTACATGAGCCGGGCGCTGCTGAACCTGGTGCAGAACGCCGTGCGCTACGCCAATACCCGCGTGGAAATCGGGCTGACGCGCAACGCCGCCGAGGAATTCGAGCTGACCGTCGACGACGACGGCGGCGGCATCCCGCAGGCCGACCGCGAACGGGTGTTCGAACCGTTCATCCGCCTGGACGAAAGCCGCGACCGAGGCACCGGCGGCGCCGGCCTGGGCCTGGCCATCGTGCAACGGGTGGCCGCCAATCACGGCGGCACCATCGAGGTGCAGGACAGTCCCCTGGGCGGCGCGCGCTTCGTGCTGCGCTGGCCGGCCTGAAGACGCCCTACTGCGCGGCGTCGCGGCGCGCCAGCAACTGATCGATGCGCAGCCCGTCGCGGCGCGTCACCTCGAAGGTCCATCCGCCCCAGGCGATCGTTTCACCGGCCTCCGGAATGCGGCCGACGACGCGCAGCAGACAACCCGCCAGCGTCGCGTCCGGCGCATCCTGCCAGGCCTCTTCCATGTCCAGCAGCCGGGCCGCCTCGTCGGCCGCCAGGCCGCCCTCGAGCAGCCAGGATCCATCGGACAGCGGCACCGCCTCGCGCGGGTCTTCGCGGTGCTCGGGCAGTTCGCCGCCCACCGCCGTCAACACGTCCATCGGCGTGACCAGCCCTTCGCACACGCCATGCTCGTCCACCACGATCAGCATGTGGTCGCGCGAGGCGCGCAGCTCGTCCAGCACCTTCAGCACCGGCGTGGTCTCCAGCACGTACAGCGGCTCGCGCGCCAGCTCAACCAGATCGATCGGGCCGGGATTCGACAACAACGGCAGCACGTCCTTGAAGTGCAGCACGCCCAGCACGTTGGCCGCGTCGCCAGCGCACAGCGGCAGCCGCGAGTGGCCCGACGCGAACTTGCGCACCACCGTCTGCGGCGAATCGGCCACATCCAGCCACACCATGCGGCCACGCGGCACCATGATCGAGCGCACGTCGCGCGCGCCGGCCGCCAGCACGCGCTCGATCATCGAGCTTTCCTCGGGCGCGAAGGCTGGCTCGTCGCCGGCGCCATCGACCAGCGCGACCACTTCGTCGGCCTGCTGAGCCGGCTGACCGGCGCGCCCCGCGCGCAGCAGGCGCAGCACCGCCTGCGCGGTGCGCTGGCGACGGCTCAGCGCGTGCGCGCCCCGGGCGCGATTGCGGCGCGCCAGCTGGTTGCACAGCTCGATCAGGATCGAGAAGCCGATGGCGGCGTACAGATAGCCCTTGGGCACATGGAAGCCCAGGCCCTCGGCCACCAGGCTGAAGCCGATCATCAGCAGCAGGCCCAGGCACAGGATCACCACGGTGGGATGGCGCGCCACGAAGCCCATCAGCGGGCGGCTGGCCAGCATCATCACCGCCATGGCGACGACCACGGCGATCATCATGATGCTCAGGTCCTGCACCATGCCGACGGCCGTGATCACCGAGTCCAGCGAGAACACGGCGTCCAGCACCACGATCTGCAGGATCACCTGCCAGAACACGGCGTGCTGCGTCTTCTGCCCGGCGTCGTGGCCCGCGCCGCCTTCCACGCGCTCGTGCAGTTCCATGGTGCCCTTGAACAGCAGGAACAGGCCTCCCAGTATCAGGATCAGGTCGCGCCCTGAGATCTCTGCGCCCAGCACGGTGAACAGGGGTTGGGTCAGCGTCACCACCCAGGCGATGCTGGCGAGCAGGCCCAGGCGCATGACCATGGCCAGCGTCAGGCCGATCATGCGCGCGCGGTTGCGCTGGTGCGGCGGCAGCTTGTCGGCCAGGATGGCGATGAACACCAGGTTGTCGATGCCAAGCACGATTTCAAGAATGACCAGCGTCGCCAGGCCAAGCCAGGCGGTCGGGTCGGACATCCAATCAAAGATCATCAGTGGTCCAGATAGGGTTCAGGCGGGCGCGAGGCGGCCCGGAAAAGGCATGGCGAAAACCGTAGCGCGGACGTGGGGTCGCGCACAAGACGGGCGCGGGGCCCGGCCCGGACCGGATGGACGAGGAAGGAAGGCTGCTGCGTGGCCGTTCTGACAGGACGCGCGAGGCGCGCCGGCCGGGCCGTGTCGGAGGAAGGTCTCGGGCGCCCCGGACAGCGGGGCGCCCTGCTAGGAGGAGGGTCGTCGTTCATGCTTGGCGAAAAAGGCGGCGCGGCGTCGTGCAAAGGCCTCGCGTCCGCCCGTCACACCGGGCTCTCATTCTTACTGGAAACTGAATACTACCTGAAATCCAAGAGCCGTCATTCACCGCGATTGACGAGCGGCATGAATTTGCAGGCGGCATGAATAATGTCTTGGTGTTTACCCTAGGCCCTCGCTATACTGGGCGCTCTTCAAACCCCATTGAGATCACTGTGGACAACGACGGATGTAGTCATAGCACGACTGCTCGCGCCGCTTGACGCAACCGATCCGCAGAATCTTCTGACGGGTCCTGCGTCCAGCCAGGACCCGGCCTTACCGCCTCCCCCCTATCCGCCAGCCTTTTCACGGCCGGGCGCCATGCGCCTTGCTTCGCTGACGGTTCGGCGCGCGCATGTGGACCTTCCTCATCGTCCTCCCCTCGCAAGGAGACGACCATGCGCTTCAAGCCCTTTTTCACGCTCCCCGTCCGCGCCGACGCGGCTCCCGCCGCCGTGCGCCCGGCAGCGCCCACCTATCGCTTCACCATCGTCAGCGTCAGCGCCACGCTGAACGCCTTGCGCAAGCAGCTGTACTACGAGCTGCAGGCGCTGGACCTGCGCGTGCTGAACGTGCGCATCTCGCGCGAAGAATCGGATCAGCTCGCCAGCACCACCGTCACCCTGCTCTGCCCGCCGCAGTTGCGCGGCGTGCTCAACGCCGTCGCGCTGCGGCTGGGCCAAAGCCCGGACGTGCGCCGCGTGCATTGGGAAAACGACGCCGGCGCCGCCATCGCGGTACTGCCCGCCTGAGCAACGCCATTCCGTAGTTTTCTGAATCGCGGACACGGAAAGGAGACTGTCATGAAAGACCCGTACAAGTACCTGCTGCTCGCCCGGGTGCTGGCCCTGGTGCTGATCTGGCTGGTGGCGCTGGTGCTGGCCCTGGTATCGAGCTGGCAGCCCGTCTGAAGGGCCCGGCAATTCTGGGCGCGGCCATCGCAAGGGGCGGGCCGCGCCCTGTTCACAATACGCTGCAAGAGAACAAGATGAAAAACTTCGAGAACATCCAATTGCTGACGCTGGCCAATACGCTGGTCAGCCTGCTCAGCGCCTTCGTGCTGGGCTCCATCGTCGGCTTCGAACGCCAGTTCCGCCAACGCACGGCGGGCCTGCGCACCAACGCGCTGGTGGCTGTGGGCGCCGCCATCTTCGTCGACATGGCCTTTCGCGTCGACGGCGCCGACGGCGGCGCGCGCGTGATTTCCTATGTGGTGTCGGGCGTGGGCTTCCTGGGCGCGGGCGCCATCATGCGCGAAGGCGGCAGCATCCGCGGGCTGAACACCGCCGCCACGCTGTGGGGCTCGGCCGCCATCGGCGCCTGCGCGGGCGCGTCGCTGCTGCTCGAAGCCGTGGCCGCCACGGCCTTCGTGTTGGCCGCGAACACCTTGCTGCGGCCCCTGGTCAGCCATATCAACCGCCAGCCGGTCGACGCGCAGACCACCGAAGTCACCACCGTCATCCACGTGATCGCGCACGTGGACGAGCGCCAGGCCGCCATGACCGTGCTGGAAGACGTGCTGGAGGCGGAGCAACTGCCGCTGTCGGAGCTGAAGATCGACCAGTTCGGCGAGAACGAGGTTGAGATCGAGGCCGCCCTGAGCGAAGCCGCGGTCGACGAGGAAGACCTGGACCGCGTCGCCGCGCGGATCGCGAGCGCGCCGTCGGTGCGCACGGCTTTCTGGGCGGCGCGGACGGTTTGATGCCGAAACCGTGCCGCTTCTGAAGGGGCGGACAGGCCGGGAAGGCGCCCGCTATTGCGTGGCGACAGGTTGGATCGCCTGCACGCGATCCGCCTCGGACTTCACCGCCCCGCCACCATAGGCCTGGATCCACGACGAGGCATAGGCGGCCGACGCGGCCAACGGTTCTCCGCCGTCGTATTGCGTGCGCAGCCGGATCATCAGCTCGTCCAGCAGCATGGGCCGACCCAGCGCGTAGCCCTGCCCGTAGCGGCAACCCGCCGCGCGCAGCGCGGGGATGTCCTCGACGTTCTCCACGCCTTCGGCCACGACGCGCCAGCCCATCCGGGTGGCCAGCTCGGCCGCCGTGCGCAACACTTCGAACGCCACGGCGCTGCGCCGCATGCGGGTGACGAAGTACTGATCGATCTTCACTTCGGACAGCGGGATGGCGGAGAGCAGCTTGAGCGAGGCATGACCGGTGCCGAAATCGTCCAGGCTGACCTCGCAGCCGGCCTCTTCCAGTTTCAGCAGCGAGGCCCGCAGCACGTCCAGCTCTCGGATGGGCTGATCCTCGGTGAGCTCCACCCGCAACAGCGAAGCGGGCAGCTCGGCGGCGCGGATACGCTGCAGCAGCGATTCGACCGCCCCGGCGTCGGACAGCGTGCTGGCCGGCGCGTTGATCGCAACGGGAATGGCGACGCCCGCGCGCCGCATGGTCTGCAGCATCTCGATCACGCGTACGCTGACGCGCTCGAACAGTTTCCTGTCCAGTCCCTGCCGGTTGATCGAGGGGATGAAATCGGCGGGCATGACCGTGCCCAGGCGGGGGTGCTGCCAACGCGCCAAGGCCTCGGCCGATACGATGCGGCCGGTAAGCAGGTCCACCTGGGGCTGCAGCAATACCCTGAGCCCGTCCTTGCCGGCGACCATGGCCGCAATTTCAACGTCGTCCGCAACCTGACCGGAGGCTGCCTGTTGATTCAGCGTCATGTCTACGCTCCTGAAGCGTCCCGGATTCTGGGCCGCGCTGTCCGGGCGCGGTCCGAGACACACTGGACATGAACGCCGGCACGGAACTGCGCAAGCCGGCGATTCAGCGTTGTAACGCTTACGTTTTTTTAGGCGATTTCCGCTGTTTTCTCCAGATTAATTTGTGCTCGCGCGGCGTAGATGTCACAGATGTGTAACCATACCTGTAGGCTCCCGCGAAATTGGCGACGACCTGCCACGAAAGAAGGCGCATGGGCGGTCTTCCCGGCATGGTAGGGTGTGCGCCTCGCGCCCGCCGGGCCCCTTCCTGAACGAAGCAGCAGCTTGATTTCCTCCCCCGCTCCCTGGCGCGCCGCCATGCGCCGCATCCTCTGGCTGGACGCCCTGCAGGCCGCCGCCACCAGCGCGGCGCCGGTGATACTGGCCGTGCTGCTCGATGAACCCCGGCTGGGCTGGAGCGCCATCGCGGCATTCTGGGCCTGCTTCGGCGATCCCGGCGGCCCTTTGCGGCAACGCGCGGGCGCCATGCTGGCGCTTGGACTGGCCGGCGGCCTGTATTGCCTGCTGGCCAGCGTGAGCGCGCCCTACCTGTGGCTGCTGCTGCCGCTGACCTTCCTGTGCTGCACCCTGGGCGGCCTGCTGCGCGTGCTGGGGCCGGCGGCGGCCATCATCGGCACGCTGCTGTCGGCCGGCTTCGTGGTGGCGGCCGAGCTGCCCGCGCCCACGCTGGTCGAGAGCCTGCGCTACGCGCTGTTCTTCGTCGCGGGCGCATCGTGGGCGATCCTGATGACGGCGCTGGTGTGGCGCCGCCGTCCCTGGAAGGACGCCACGCTGGCCGTGGCCCATTGCTATCGCGGGCTGGCCGATTTCGCCGACGCGCTGGCGGGCATGTATTCCGGCCTGCGCCCCGAGACTGGCGCGCCGGCATGGAGCGCCGTGTCCCGCTCTCAGCGCGCCGCGCTGCGGGCCGCGCTGGAGGCGGCGCGTAACCGCATCGGCGAAGTGCAAGGCGCACGTCCCTCGCGCCGCACCCGCGCGCGGCAGCTGTATTACCTGCTCGACCGGGCCGAGGACAGTTTCATCGCCCTGGTCGCCGCCGCCGACCTGCTCGAATCGAACGCGCCTCGCTGGCAGGGACGCAATGCCGGCGCTCACCTGTGCCACGCCTTGCACCGCTACGCCAGCATATGCAATGCCATCGCCGGCACATCGGACGCCGCCGACGCGCGCCAGGCGGATCGCCTGCGCGAGCGGCTGGAACGCTACGGCGCCGATCTGCGTGAATTGCGCGGCCCCGCGCTCGCGCACGCACCCGAGCTGGCAAGCGTCATTCCGGTGCTGGACCGGCTGCAGCAGTCCGCCCAGTCCGTCCGGCAGGCGCTGTTCGATGCCGCCGAGCTGCCGACCGGCGCGGCATCCGGCTCGGCCGCCGCGCCGGCGCGGCAAGCCTGGAACACGCTGCGCCAGAATCTGCGGCTGGAGTCGGACGCCCTGCGCCATGCCTTGCGCGTGGGCATCGGCGCCACGCTGGCCGTCGCCTTGTCGCGCAGCTTCGCCGTCAACCACGGCTACTGGATGTCGCTGACCCTGGTCTTCATCCTGCAACCCTATTTCGCCGCCACCTGGCAGCGCACCGTGGAACGCGTGCTGGGCAGCGTCGCGGGCGCGATCGGCGCCTCCTTGCTGGGCCTGCTGCTGAGCACGCCGCTTTCCGTCGCGCTGGCCGTGCTGCCGATCGCGCTGGGTACGTTTGCCGCGCGCACGGTGAACTACGCGCTGTTCACATTTTTCCTGACCTCGCAGTTCGTGCTGGTCAGCCATATCCAGCAGCCGGACCTGCACGAACCGGAACTGGCCGCGCTGCGCGCCTTCAACAGCGTGCTGGGCGCCGCGCTGGCGCTGCTGATCGGCTTTCTGCTGTGGCCGGAGAAGGCGCCCCGCGAACTGGCCGGCGCGCTGGCGCGCGCGCTGCAACGACACGCCGATTATGTGCTGGCGCTCATCCGGGAGAAAAGCGGCGAACAGGCGGACTCGCCACGCCGCATCGTCGAACTGCGCCGGCAGGCCTGCCTGGCGGCCGACAATGCCCAGGCGTCGCTGGAACGGCTGCAGCAGAACCCCCTGCATCGCGACAGCAAGGTCGACACGGCCGAAACCCTGCTCAACGCCATGCGCCGGGTGACCGCCGCCGGCACCGTGCTGGAAATCCAGCCCGCCCTGCCTGTGGACAGCGAGGCGGCATCCGCGCTGCGCGACTATGGCGAGACCCTGGCGCGGGCCCTGCACCCGCGCGACGGCGAACCGGAACCCGGCGGCCGGGTCATGCCGGTGCCGCTGGCGGTGGGCCAGGCGCAGCCCGGCCTGCCGGAACCCCTGGAACGCATCGCCCGCCAGGCGCGGCAGGTCCAACAGCTGCGCGACAAGCTGCAGCAAGCCTAGGACTTGCGCAGGAAGGGGCAAACTGAGGCCGGCTTGACGTGCGTCAAGCGCCGGCCGGCGCGAACGCGCAACGATAGAGCCAACGCAAGTTCACTCAGGAGGCTCTATGTACCGCCGCATTTCCGTCCATCTGGACCATGGTTTCGACTGCAAGCGCCGCACCCAGGCAGCCATCAGCCTGGCCAAACGCCATCAGGCGGAACTGGTCGGCATCTACGCCACCTCCGCCCCGCCGCAGTACTACTACGGCGAATCGGTGCTGATGTCGCGGGCGCTGAATGTCATGAAGGACTTGCAGGCGCAAGGCCGCGACACCGTCCAGAATGCGTTCCTGGCGGCGGCTTCGCAGGCGGACATCCCCGCCCAGGTCCGCAGCGACGACACCTCGCCCAGCGCCTGCGTGGCGCAGCAAGGACGCGTCAGCGACCTGATCATCGTCAGCCAGCTGAACCGCGACGATGTCGAGGCCGCCCATGAGAACGAATTCGTCGAGCAGACCCTGCTGACCGCCGGCCGGCCGGTCCTGGTCGTGCCGTCCAGCGGACATTTTCCGGTGATCGGCGAGCGCGTGCTGTATTGCTGGGACGGCAGCCGCGAATCGGCCCGCGCGCTGGCGGATGCCGCGCCGGTCCTGCGCATGGCGGACCACCTGGTCGTGCTGACGATGGACGAAGGCGCGGCCACGCGGGGCGCCGGATCGGCCAGCTTCGACGACCTGGCCAGCTACTGCGAAGCCCAGGGCATGCCCCGGCCCGAGCATGTGCGCCGCGACATCAAGGGTGTGGGCGTGGGCAGCACCATCCTCAACGCGGCGGCCGACTACAGCGCTGACCTGATCGTCATGGGCGCCTATGGTCACAGCAAGCTCAGGGAGTGGGCCATGGGCGGCGCGACCGCCTCGATCCTGAAGACCATGACCGTGCCGATCATGTTCTCGCACTGAGCGACTGCCAGCTGCTCCCGAGCCCCTGCGCATGCAGGGGCTTTTTGTTGTTGGCGAGCAGGCCTGGACGCGGCTGCCCTGCCACGCCACGCTACCAGGGAAAGTCGATCAGGTCACCATACAGCCGCCGCAGCGTGGCCTTGACCTCGGGCGAGCCCTGATAGATGGCGATGAACTTCAGCAGCCTCGGATCGTTGGCGCGCTCGGGCGTGGTGACCCAGCGGATCGCGTAGCGGCGAACGGAATCGGGGCTGTTATTGTCGAAACCCAGGCAGTCCTGATCGCTCAGGCCGGCCTGCCTGGCGAAGGAGGGATACGTGACCGAAGCCGTCACGTCATCGAAGGTGCGGGCCGATTGCGCGCCTTCGACAGGCACGAGTTTCAGGCGCTTGGGATTGAGCCTCACGTCTTCCACCGCCGCCATGTTGCCCACGCCGGGCTTCAGGCCGATCAGTCCCATGGACTGCAGCAGCAGCAAGGCTCGGCCCGTGTTGACTGGATCGTTCGGCACCGCGACGGTGGCGCCCTCGGGCAGCGGCTCGCCCCGCTTCAGCTTCTTGGAATACAGACCGATGATGGTCGAATAGCCATAGGCGATCGGCACCAAGTTCACGCCTCGGCGCACATTGAACACCTGCAGGAACGGCTCGTGCTGGAAGAAATTGGCATCCACCGAGCCATCGGCCACCGCGATATTGGGCAGCACCCAGTCATTGAACTCCACCAGCTTGACCTCCAGCCCCTGCTGGGCGGCCAACGCGATGGCTTTCTCGGTCGCCTCGTTGGCCAGGGCCGGAACCACGCCGATGCGCAGCGGCTTCTGCTGGGCCGCGGCGGGAAGCGCGCAAGCCATGGCGGCCAGCGCCAGCGCGACCGCAAGACGGGGCCGCAGGAAGGAAAGAAGGGGCGGGAACAAGCGGATCATGGGCATGAATATGAAAAAATGGGCGCCAGCGCTGCCGGCTTTCGGTCCATTGTGCCCCAAACGCCCGCATTGCCGTGGCAATGCCCTCTGTCACGCCATGGCAATGCGGGCGCGGGCGCGACGGCGCTAAGATGTGTCCACCATGCCGGCCCGCGCCGCGCTGGCGGCGGCTTCTTGCGCCGCCTGATTCTGTCTTTCCTTTCCGGAGTCCGCCACGTGCAGAAAACCGCCAAGCCGACCACCCCTACCCTGCCTCGCAGCATCGCGCTGATCGGCGCGCCCACCGACATCGGCGCCGGCGCGCGCGGCGCCTCCATGGGACCGGAAGCCCTGCGCGTCGCCGGCCTGGGCCCCGTCATCGAGGCGCAGGGCTTCGAGGTCGAGGACCGTGGCAATCTGTATGGCCCGGCCAATCCGTGGCAGCCTCCCGTCGACGGCTACCGCCATCTGGCCGAAGTGGCCGCCTGGAACCGCGCGGTCCACGATGCGGTATATGCCGAACTGCGGCAAGGCAAGCTGCCCATCCTGCTGGGCGGCGACCACTGCCTGGGCATCGGCTCGATCAGCGCCGTGTCGCGCCACTGCCGCGACAGCGGCAAGAAACTGCGGGTGCTGTGGCTGGACGCGCATGCCGACTTCAACACCCACGCGCTCACGCCCACCGGCAATATCCATGGCATGCCCGTGGCCTGCCTGTGCGGCTACGGCCCGGCGGAGATCACCGGCCTGTCCGGCCATCATCCCGACATCGAGGCCGCCTGGGTACGCCAGATCGGCATACGCAGCGTGGACCCGGGCGAAAAGCGGCTGGTGCACGAGGCCGGGCTGGAAGTGTTCGACATGCGCTACCTGGATGAAATGGGCATGCGCGCCACGATGCAGGCCGCGCTCGCCGGCCTGGACCAGGACACGCACCTGCATGTCAGCTTCGATGTCGATTTCCTGGACCCCGAGATCGCTCCCGGCGTGGGCACCACCGTGCCTGGCGGACCGACCTACCGCGAGGCCCAGCTCTGCATGGAAATGATCGCCGACACCGGGCTGATGCGCTCGCTCGACGTGGTCGAATTGAATCCCGCTTTCGACGTGCGCAACAAGACCGCCGAACTGGCGGTGGATCTGATCGAAAGCCTGTTCGGCAAGTCCACGCTGATGCGGCGCGACGCCTGACGCTCCCCTCTTCTGGTCGACAACAAGCAAGCCATAAAGGAGACATGCCATGAAGTGCTATTGCGTGGTCGATTTCCGCGCCCCGCTGCAGGAAATGGACCAGCCCACGCCCGTGCCGCAAGGCGCGCAGGTGCTGCTCAAGGTCCGTGCCGCCGGCGTCTGCCACAGCGACATCCATCTCTGGGAAGGCGGCTACGACCTGGGCCAGGGGCGCACGCTGTCGCTCAAGGAGCGCGGCGTCTCGCTGCCGCTCACCATGGGCCACGAAACCGTCGGCGCGGTGGTGTCGGCCGGCCCCGACGCGGCCGGCCTGCGGCCCGGCGGCAACTACCTGGTCTATCCGTGGATCGGCTGCGGCAACTGCCCGTCCTGCCAGGCGGGCCAGGAGAACCATTGCATGGCCCCGACCTGCCTGGGCGTGCACCGCGCCGGCGGCTACGCCGACCACGTGCTCGTGCCGCACTCCCGTTACCTGATCGACATCGGCGACCTGGATCCGGCGCAGATCGCGCCCTACGCCTGCTCCGGCCTGACCACCTATGCCGCGCTGAAGAAGATCGGCGAACAGACCTACCGCCGGCATCCGGTGGTGATCTTCGGCGCGGGCGGCCTGGGCCTGATGTGCCTGACGCTCATCAAGGCGCTGGGCGGCGCCGGCGCCATCGTGGTGGACATCGACCCCGCCAAGCGCCAGGCGGCGCTGGAGGCCGGCGCGCTGGCCGCCATCGACGGCGCGGCGCCGGACGCGGCGCAGCAGATCATCAAGGCGGCCGGCGGCAAGCCCGTGCAAGCCGCCATCGACCTGGTCGGCGCGCCCGCCACCACCGCGCTGGCCTTCGACTTCCTGACCAAGGGCGGCAAGCTCATCATCGTGGGCCTGTTCGGCGGCGGCTCGACGTGGCCGATCGCGCTGATTCCCATGAAGGCGCTGTCCATCATCGGCAGCTACGTCGGCAATCTGGCCGAGCTGAAGGAGTTGATGGAACTGGTGCGCGCCGGCAAGGTGCCGCCCATGCCGGTCCACCGCTACGCGCTGGACCAGGCCGACAGCGTGCTGGCCTCGCTGCGGGCAGGCAAGGTGGTGGGCCGCGCGGTGCTCACGACGGCTTGAGCGCCAGCGCCTGGCCGCGCCTGCCGCGGCCGGGCCGAACAGACGCGGCGGCGGGAACGAAACCGGATCGCTCTCCGCCGCGAAGAGCGCCGGCGCCGAATGCCATATCATAGGCACCGGCGGCTCCGCCCAAACGACTCTTCCCACCCAGGACCAGCAATGACAGACCGGCAGCTCACGATACTCGCGGCATTGAACCTCATGGTGGCCGTGGGCGCGGGCGCCTTCGGCGCGCACGGGCTCAAGCGCATCGTCAGCCCCGAGCTGCTCGCCGTCTGGCAGACTGGCGTGCTGTACCATCTGATCCATGCGCTGGGCATTTTCGTGGTCGCTCTGCTCGGCGCGCGCTATGGTTCGCCCCTGTTGTCGGCCGCCGGCATGGTCATGTTTGCCGGCATCGTCCTGTTTTCCGGCAGCCTGTATCTGCTTGCGCTGACCGGCACGCACTGGCTGGGCGCGGTCACGCCGCTGGGCGGCGTCGCCTTCCTGGCCTCCTGGGCCATGGTGGCGCTGGCCGCCTACCGCAGCCAGGGCTGAACGCCCCGCCAGCTCGCGCCGGCCCTTGCGCCGGCGCCCTGCATCCAAGCCTTCCCTTCGTACGGCGCCAGGAATCGCCGTGATCCGCTGCTCCCGCCCATGTCCTCCGTCACCCTGCCTACCGCCCGTCCCTCTTCCGCCGCCGCCGGCATCGCCTGTGTCATGGCGGGCATCTTCTTCCTCACGCTCAGCGACGCCAACGCCAAGTGGCTGGGCGCCAGCTATCACCCGCTGCAGATCCTGTTCCTGCGCGCGCTGATCGCGCTGCCCGTGGTCACGGCGCTGGCGCTGTGGCTGGGCGGCCGGCGCGTCTTGCGCACCGGGCATCTGCGCCTGCACCTGGCGCGCGGCGCGATCAACGTGGTGTCGGCCTGTTGTTTCTACCTGGGCTTGAATTCCCTGCCGCTGGCCGAGGCGACGGCGATCGCCTTCGCCGCGCCACTGTTCGTGACGGCGCTGTCGGTGTTCGTGCTGAAGGAGCGCGTCGACCGCCGTCGCTGGCTGGCGGTGCTGGCGGGCTTCGCAGGCGTGCTGATCATCGTGCGGCCCGGCACAGACGCCTTCCAGGCCGCCACCCTGCTGCCGCTGACCACCGCGATGCTGTACGCGGTCATGATGACCACCGCGCGCGGGATCAGTCCCAGCGAGGGCATGCTCACCACCACCTTCTACATCGTGGCCGGCCAGTTCCTGTGCAGCATCCTCACCCTGCCCTGGGTCTGGCAGGCGCCGGCTGTCGCCGACCTGCCCTATTTCGCGGGCGTGGCGCTGTTCAGCACGCTGGGGCTGACGCTGATCACGCAGGCATTCCGCATCGCACCGGCGTCCGTGGTGGCGCCGTTCGACTACACCGGCCTGATCTGGGCCACCGTGCTGGGCTGGGTGTTCTGGCGCGAAGCGCCCGACGCGCTGGCTTACCTGGGCGCAGCATTCATCGCCGGCAGCGGCATCTACATCGCCTTGCGCGAGGCCCGCTCGAAGCCGCGCCGCGGCAAGCGCTGAGGCGCGCTATTCGGTGGGCGGCGGAAAGTTGCGCCGCAACGCCCGAGCCACAGCCGGATTGCGTTCCGCCTCGCGCGCCACCGTCGCCAGCGCCGGGCAGACCGATTCAAACCAGGCCGGCCCCGGACGCCAGCGCGTCATCACGGTCACGTACAGGTCCAGCGCCGAGAACCGCTCGCCCAGCATGTGCGGCGCGCCGGCCTGCCGCTCCAGCTCCTGCCACAGCTCGGCCCTGCGCGTGTGCACGCGTTCGCGCAGCAAGTCGGCGGGCGCGCCTTCCGTGGTCCATTGCGGCGGATTGTCGCCATAGGTGAAAGTGGGATAGATGGCCGCCACCAGCCGGATCAGCAGGTTCAGGAAGCGCGCCCGCTCGGGCTGGTCCGGCAGCGGCGCCAGGCCTGCCTGCGGCGCCATGTCATGCAGGTGCAGGATCATGGCCGCGCTTTCGGTCATGACTTCACCGTCCGGCGTCACCAGCGTCGGCACCTGGCCCAGCGGATTCAGGCGCAGCAGGCGGTCGCGCTGCGGCCCCGGCTTCAGGTAAGGCACGTCTTCCAGCGTGTACGGCACATTGGCCAGCGCCAGCGCCATCTCGACGACGGCGGAGCCGCAGCCGGCCGATCCGATCAGTTCGTAGGTCTTCATGGCTTCATCCCCCCGCCGGCGCGATGCGCAGCAGCTCGCCCGGCGATTCGTCCGTCAACACATACACATGGCCGTCCGGTCCGACCCGCACGTCCCGGAGTCGCTTGCCGCGCTCGCCCAGCAGGCGTTCCTGCGCCACCACTTTGTCGCCGTCCAGCGTCAACCGGATCAGGTTGCGCTCGGCCAGCGCGCCGATGAAAAGCGAATGGCGCCATGCCGGAAACCTGGGCGCGTCGTAGAACGCCATGCCGCTGATGGCCGGCGACTTGGGCCACCAGTACAGCGGCGGCTCCATGCCCGGCAGCGTCTGGCCTCGTGCTTCGGGGATGGGCTGGCCGGAATAGTTAATGCCGTAGGTCGCCAGGGGCCAGCCGTAGTTCAGCCCCGGCTTGATCAGATTGATCTCGTCGCCGCCGCGCGGCCCATGCTCGCTTTCCCAGAGCTCGCCGGACCAGGGGTTCAGCGCCATGCCCTGCGGATTGCGGTGGCCATAGGACCAGATCTCGGGGCGCGCGCCGGCCTTGCCGGCGAAGGGATTGTCCGGCGGCACCGAACCGTCCGCCTTGATGCGCACCACCTTGCCCTGCAGCTTGCCCAGGTCTTGCGCGGTGGAGCGCTGGTTGTTCTCGCCCAGCGCGATGTACAGATAGCCCTTGCCGTCCAGCACCAGGCGGGACCCGAAATGCAGCCCCTCGGACAACTTGGGCTCCTGTCGGAACAGGACGCGGAAATCCTCCAGGCGGACGCCATCCTCGGCCAGCCGGCCGCGTCCCACGGCGGTGCCGGCGCGTCCGTCGCCGGCCTCGGCATAGGACAGGTAGACCAGGCGGTCCTTGGCGAAATCCGGCGACAAGGCCACGTCGAGCAGGCCGCCCTGCCCCTGGGCGGCCACCTTGGGCACGCCCTTCAAGGGCGCGGACAGGCCGCCGGGAATGCGCAGCAGCCGTAGATTGCCTGGGCGTTCGGTGATGAGGATGCCGCCATCGGGCAGGAAGGCCATGGCCCAGGGATGTTCCAGGCCGCCCGCTACCGGCATGACCTGGGTCGGCGCGGCGGCGGGAGTCTCCGTGCCGGCCGACACGGGCTCGGCGCGGGCGGTTGCTGACCAGGCCCAGGCCGCGAGCACGGCGCCGGACAGGAAGACGGACAGCGTTGCGGCGGCACGAGGCGGCATGGTCATCTCCGGCTACGGCATGGGCGCGTGGCGAATGGCGCGGCATCCGTCCGACGATCCTCGCGCAAGGCGGCGGACGCGGCGGCATATATCGTGGGGCTATCACGCATCGTCGCCACATGAGTGGCGTACCATATGCGGCAAGGACGGGTCGCCTCCCGCCCTGCCCCACAGGAGACGCCTTCAAATGAAACTGTACTACATGCCCGGCGCATGCTCGCTCGCTTCCCACATCGTGCTGGAATGGCTGGGCAAGCCCTATGAAACGCACAAGCTCGGCCGCGACGAGCTCAAGGGTCCGGAGTTCCTGAAGATCAATCCGCTGGGCGCGGTTCCCGCGCTGGCCGACGGCGACTGGACCCTGACGCAGAACGTCGCCATCCTCGAATACCTGGCCGAACAGGCCCCGCAAAGCGGGCTGATGGGCGACGGCAGCGCGCGCTCCCGCGCCGAAGTGCGCCGCTGGCTGGGCTTCATCAACTCCGACCTGCACAAGACCTTCTCGCTGGTCTTCGCGCCGATGCGCTTCCTGTCCGAGGAAGGCGCGCAGAAGGAACTGGCCGCCAGCGCTTCCAAGCTGCTCTCCAAGCTGTTCGCGCAGCTCGATGCCCAACTGGCCGGCAAGTCCTACCTGGTGGGCGCCGACCCCAGCGTGGCCGACGCTTATCTCTACGTGGTGCTGACCTGGGCGCATGGCAAGCAGGTTGACCTGACCGGCCTGGACAACCTGGCCGCGTTCTTCAAGCGCATGCAGGAAAACAGCGGCGTGAAGGCCGCCCGCAAGGCCGAAGGCCTGGAGTAAGCCCGCCGCGCGGCGCAGGCCCGCCAGCGGGTCCGCGCCGGGCAGGCGTATGATGGCGGCTTGGCGCCGCCTGGGCGCCGCGACATGCGGCGCCCTCGTTCAGCGAACAGTCAGGTACGGGCAGCGATGCCCTTGTCCGCCCGACTCGCGGAACATCGCGGCATGCCAGAGGCCGGGCCGCTTTCCGAGCCCGGCGCAGCACCGCTTCGGAGTCTTAAAGTGAATAGCTTTTCCCAGGGTTGTTACCTGGGTGTATTGGGCGGCATGGGCCCCATGGCCGGCGCCGCTTTCGCCTTGCGCCTGGCGGCGCTCACGCCCGCCGCTGTCGACCAGCAGCACATTCCCACGCTGCTGCGCAACGATCCCCGCATCCCCGACCGCTCCAGCGCCTACATGGCCGGCGGCGAGAATCCCCTGCCCCACATGGTCGAAGGCGTGCGCTTCCTGGAACGCGCGGGCGCGCAGCTGATCGCCATTCCGTGCAATACCGCGCACCTCTGGTACGACCAGATCGCGGCCGCCACCCGGCTGCCGGTGCTGCACATCATCGAGGCGGTCATCGACGACCTGCGCCGGCTCGGCCTGCCCAAGGGCCGCATCGGCCTGATGGGCACCGCCGCCACGCTCAAGCTGGGCCTGTACCAGCGCCATCTCGAGGCCCAGGGCTATGAATGCGTGGTCCCTGACGAGGACGAGGTCGAGCGCTATTGCATGGGCTCGATCCGCGCCGTGAAGGGCAACCAGCTCGAGCAGGCCTTCGCGCCGGCGGCCGAGTGCATCGCGCGCCTGAAGGCACGCGGCGCTGACGCCGTGGTGCTGGGCTGCACCGAGCTGCCGCTGGCCGTGCCGCACGCGCTGCGTCCCGGCCTGGACATCACGCTCACCGACTCGATCGACGCGCTGGCGCGCGCCGCCATCGACCGCTACCTGGCCGACGCGCCGGGCGCCCGCATCGCGGCCTGAGCCGCCCTCCCTTCCCCCGCATCCCGGATAAAAAAAAGCGCACCTCGCGGTGCGCCCACTCCCTTCGCGGGGGAAATTGGTCAGCCGCCCAAGTAGGCTTTGCGGACCTCGTCATTGACCAGCAGATTGGCGCCCGTATCCTGCAGCACCACGCGGCCGTTCTCCAGCACGTAGCCACGGTCGGCCACCTGCAGCGCCTTGTTGGCGTTCTGCTCGACCAGGAACACCGTCACGCCCTGCTCGCGGATCTCGCGGATGATGTCGAAGATCTGCGCGATCACCAGCGGCGCCAGGCCCAGCGTGGGCTCGTCCAGCAGCAGCAGGCGCGGACGGGTCATCAGCGCGCGGCCGATGGCCAGCATCTGCTGCTCGCCGCCGGACATCAGGCCGGCGCGCTGGCTGGCGCGCTCCTTCAGCCGGGGGAACAGGCCGTAGACGTGGTCGATGCCCTCGTGGATTTCGTCGCGCTTGGCGAAGAAGCCGCCCATCATCAGGTTCTCGGCGACCGTCAGGTCCTTGAACACGCGCCGCCCTTCCGGAGAAATGGCGATGCCGTTGCGCATGATGTGGTGCGTGTCCTTGTGGGTGATGTCCTCGCCCTCGAACGTGATCTTGCCTTCCTTGGCCCTGGGATTGCCGCAGACGGTCATGAGCAACGTGGTCTTGCCGGCGCCGTTGGCGCCGATCAGGGTGACGATCTCGCCCTTGTTGACATCCACCGACACGCCATTCAGCGCCTGGATGGCGCCGTAGTAGGTGTGTATGTTTTCCAGCTTCAGCATTTATTCCTCCCCCAGGTACGCCTTGATGACGCGCTCGTCGTTGCGCACCTGCTCGGGGGTGCCGGTAGTGATGGGCTTGCCGTGCTCCATGACCAGGATGCGGTCGGAGATGCCCATGATCAGGCTCATGTCGTGCTCGATGAGCAGCACCGCCACGCCGAACTCGCGGCGCAGCTGGTCGATGAGCGATTGCAGATCGCGCTTTTCCTGCGGGTTCAGGCCGGCTGCCGGCTCGTCCAGCATGAGCAGGCGCGGCTTGGTGATCATGCAGCGCGCGATCTCCAGGCGGCGCTGGTGGCCGTAGGCCAGGTTGCCGGCCTCGCGGTTGGCGAACTCGCGCAGGCCCATGAAGTCCAGCCATTGCGCCGCGCGCGCCAGCGCATCGGCCTCCGACTGGCGATAGGACTTGAGCTTGAGCAGGCCCGGCAGCAGGCGCGCCTCGACCTGGGTGTGCTGGGCGACCAGCAGGTTTTCCAGCACGGTCAGCTGCTTGAACAGGCGCACGTTCTGGAACGTGCGCACCAGCCCGTGGCGCGCGACCTTGTGGCTGGGCAGGCCGGTGATGGCCTTGCCATCCATCAGGATCTCGCCCGCGGTGGGCGCGTAGAAGCCGCCCACGCAGTTGAACACCGTGGTCTTGCCGGCCCCGTTCGGGCCGATGATGGCGAATACCTCGTCGGATTTGACTTCGAAGGCCACGCTGTCGACGGCCAGCAGGCCGCCGAACCGCATGGTCAGTCCGGATACTTTAAGCAACGCCTCGCTCATTTGGACAGCTCCACGTGGGGACGCTTCATGGGCAACAACCCCTGCGGACGCCACATCATCATCAACACCATCACCAGGCCGAACATCAGCATGCGGTACTCGGCGAACTCGCGCGCCAGCTCGGGCAGCACGGTCAGCAGCACCGCCGCCAGGATCACGCCCACCTGCGAACCCATGCCGCCCAGCACCACGATGGCAAGGATCAGCGCCGATTCGATGAAGGTGAAGGACTCCGGATTCACCATGCCCTGGCGCGCCGCGAAGAACGCGCCGCCGAAGCCGGCGAAGGTCGCGCCCAGCGTGAACGCGGACAGCTTGATGCGGGTGGGGTTCAGGCCCAGTGAACGGCAGGCGATCTCGTCCTCGCGCAGGGCTTCCCAGGCCCGGCCGACCGGCATGCGGATCAGGCGCGTGGACACGAACAGCGTGACCAGCGCCAGCAGCAAGGCCATCATGTACAGATAGATCACCATGTGCTGGTTCTGGAACGTGAGGCCGAAGAAGTCGTGGAACGTGGTGCCGCCCTCGGTGCTGGCGCGACGCGTCATTTCCAGGCCAAGCACCGACGGCTTCGGAATGCCCGAGATGCCGTCCGGACCGCCGGTCAGCGTGTTCAGGTTGATCAGCAGCAGGCGGATCATTTCACCGAAGCCCAGCGTCACGATGGCCAGGTAGTCGCCGCGCAGGCGCAGCACCGGAAAGCCCAGGACGAAGCCGAACAGTGCGGCCATCGCGCCCGAGAACGGCAGCGCTTCCCAGAAGCTCCAGCCGCCCCAGTGGTACAGCAAGGCGTAGGTATAGGCGCCGACGGCGTAGAAGCCGACGAAGCCCAGGTCCAGCAGCCCGGCAAAACCCACGACGATGTTCAGGCCCAGGCCCAGCATCACGTAGATCAGCACCAGCGTGGCGATGTCGACCGAGCTGCGGCCGGCGAAGAACGGCCAGATCACGGCCGCGGCCAGGACCAGCAGCACCAGCAGCTTGTTGCTCTTGGCCGGCGACGACGGCAGGGTCGGCAGGCCCGTCTTCAGTTTCTGGAACGGCTTGGCCAGCCAGGGGCGCAACAGCTGGAACACGAACACGACCGCGGCGGCAAGCGCCACCAGCGACCAGTTGGACTCCATCGAGGTACGTGCGCCCTGACGGATCAGCTGCAGGCCGAAGACAGGGGTGACGATGACGGCGGTCAGCACCGCCGCCATCGTGGCGTTTTTCAGATTGTTGTTCGACATCAGACTTTTTCCACCTCAGGTTTGCCCAACAGCCCGGTGGGACGGAACAGCAGGATCAGGACCAGCAGCGAGAACGCCACGATGTCCTTGTACTGCGACGAGATGTAGGCTGCCGCGAAGGTCTCGGCCAGGCCCAGCAGCACGCCGCCCAGCATGGCGCCGGGGATGCTGCCGATGCCGCCCAGCACCGCCGCCGTGAAGGCCTTGATGCCGGCGAGGAAGCCGATGAACGGATTGAGCTTGCCGATGGTGATGGCGATCAGCACGCCGCCCACCGCCGCCAGGATCGCGCCCATCACGAACGTGAAGGAGATCACCCGGTTGGTGTCGATGCCGAGCAGGTTGGCCATGTGCATGTCCTGCGAGCAGGCGCGCGAGGCACGGCCCATGCGCGAGTACTTGATGAACAGCGTCAGGCCCACCATCAGCACCACGGTCACCACGATGATCATGATGCGCGAATACGGCACCGTGACATCGAAGTCGGATCCCATGTGGAACTGCACCGCGCCGGAAACCAGCGACGGCACGGCCATGTCGCGAGCGCCCTGGCCCAGGGCCACCCAGTTCTGCAGGAAGATCGACATGCCGATGGCCGAGATCAGCGCGACCAGCCTGGGGCTGTTGCGGACCGGCCGGTAGGCCACGCGTTCGACGGAAAAGCCGTAGATTCCGGTGACCACGATGGCCACGAGCAGCATGGCGGCGATGATGAAAGGCACGGGCAAACCGCTGTTGGTGCCGATGGAAGTCAAGGTGACCAGGCCGACATAGGCGCCGATCATATAGATTTCGCCGTGGGCGAAGTTGATCATACCGATGATGCCGTAGACCATTGTGTAGCCGATGGCGATCAGCGCGTAGATCGCGCCCAGAGACAATCCGTTGAAGAATTGCTGGGTAAGTTGGGGTATGAGGTCAGACATTATTTCTCTGTGCTCCAAATAGTTCCGGCTCCGGTAGTGAGACCCGGAGCCGGAAACCTGGGCGTATTTTATAAGGGCCTGCCATCGGCGCCTGCCGGCCGCACAGCGCTTTTGGCGCTTCGCTACGCGGATTACGGCATGACGGCAAGGACAGGCCCTACACGCCGGCACCACGCCGGCGGGATCGCGAGTTTACAGCTGGGTCTTCTTTCCGTTCTTGTCCCACTTGTAGACGGCGAACTCGAAGTTCTTCAAATCACCCTTGGCGTCGTACTCGACCTTGCCGATGCCGGTGTTGAAGGTGGTCTTGTGCATATAGTCGGCCACCTTGGCGGGATCTTCGCCCACCGCGGTGATGCTGTCGGCCAGGATCTGGACCGCGGCATAGGCCGGCATCTGGAAGGCACCGTCCGGATCGCGCTTGGCGTCCTTGAAGGCCTTGACGATGCTTTCGTTGCCCGGCAGCTTGGTGAAGTCGGCGGGCAGCGTGACCAGCAGGCCGTCGATGGCCGGGCCGGCGATCGCCACCAGGTCCTGGTTGGCGGTGCCTTCCGGACCCATGAACTGGACCTTCAGGCCCTGTTCGCGCGACTGGCGCAGCAGCAGGCCCAGCTCGGGGTGATAGCCGCCGAAGTAGACCAGGTCGACGCCGGCCGACTTGAGCTTGGTGATGATGGCCGAATAGTCGCTGTCGCCGACGTTGATGCCTTCGAACAGCGCGACGTTCACGCCTTCCTTGGTCAGCGTGTCCTTGACCTGGGTGGCCACGCCCGAGCCGTAGGTCTGCTTGTCGTGCAGCACGGCGACCTTCTGCGGCTTGAGGGTCTTGGCGATGTAACGGGCGGCATACGGACCTTGCTGGTCGTCGCGGCCGATCGTGCGGAAGAAATAGTGCGGCTTGATGGTGTCGGTCACCAGCGGCGACGTGGCGCCCGGGGTAATGCCGACGATGCCTTCCTGTTCGTAGACGTTCACGGCGGCCACGGTCACGCCCGAGCACGCATGCGCCACGGCGAACTTGGCGCCGGAGTTGACCACGCGGTTGGCGGCCGGCACGGCCTGCTTCGGTTCGCAGCCGTCGTCGATGAGGATGGGTTCGAGCTTCTTGCCCTTGACGCCGCCCTTGGCGTTGATCGCTTCGATGGCGGTCAGCGCGCCAGCCTGGATCTGGTCGCCGTACTGGGTGTTGGGGCCGGTCATCGGCTGGGGGATGCCGATCTTGATGGTGTCGGCGGCATGCACGGAACCTGCCAGGGCAAGCGCCCCAAGCGCGACGGCTACCGGGGTAAGGCGATGCAGAAACTTCATGCGTAGTTCTCCAGCGAGGTTTTGAGCGGCTCGGACCGGTCCGAATTCGCGGGAGGGTGCCCCGTGATTCGTGCCGCGCGTTGCCGGCTTCTTGGGCGAAAACACGATGTGGGCGGTATTCTGGAAGCAAGCCGCCGCACTGTCACTGCGTGTAATCCCCAATATTTGTGGAGAAATCTTTAATCGTGCCGTATCGAGGCTACAAGCCCGTGAAATCGCAGGGAAAATCGCGATCCGGCCTTGTTTATCCCCTTGCGCCGCGGCGCCGTTTCAGCAGCCGCGCCTTGAGAAAAATCATTATCCGAGCTCGCGCATTCGCATTTAAATACAGTCCTTACGCAAGGCTTACGGATAATAATTAGCGTGTTAATCCTGCGCGTTCGCGCCCGGAATATCCCGGACCGATTCAATAATCCCTGCTCGCGCTATCTTCAAGGGCCCGCACGGCCGCAAAATGACAAAAGGCGGCCCGAGGGCCGCCTTTTCCTGCCACGCCGGGCTTCAGGCGCTGGCCGGCTTGGCCAGGTTCCACATCAGTGCGCGGAACGGCGCCAGCATGCTGATGTTGACCGCCAGCTTGATCGCCAGGTCGCCCGCCATCCAGGTCAGCCACGGCGCGCCGGTAGCCGCGAAGGCCACGCTGAAGAACACGGCCGTGTCCAGCACCGCGCCCAGCACGCCCGAGATCAACGGCGCGCGCCACCAGCGCTGGTCGCGCAGGCGGTCGAAGACCTGGATGTCGATCAATTGCGCGCAGATATAGGCCAGGCCCGAGGCCAGCGCGATGCGCGGCGAGGCCACCCAGAACGAGACGACCAGCGCGGCGGCGAAACCGAACCAGGCCACGCGCCGCGCCGCCGATGGACCGAAACGGCGGTTCAGCACGTCGGTGACCAGGAACGCCACCGGATAGGACAGGCCTCCCCAGGTCAGCCAGTCGTTCAACGGCACCTGCACCAGGATGTTGGAACCCACCACCACCAGCAGCATGCACAGCACCGCCACCGCGAACTGCGGCGCGCGCATGGCTTCGTAGCGGCTCGCCTGCGCGCTCATTTGCCGAATTCCTCCGCCAGTTCGCGCGAACGGCGCGCCGCGGCTGCCAGCGCGTCCTCGACGATGCCGGCGAAGCCCGCCGCGCCAAAGGACGCCAGCGCGGCGGCCGTGGTGCCGCCCTTGGACGTGACGCGCTCGCGCAGCACGGACGGCGGCTCGGGCGATTCGGCCGCGAGCTTGGTCGCGCCGGCCAGCGTGCCCAATGCAAGCTGGCGCGCCTGCTCGGCCGTCAGGCCGACCTTCTGGCCGCCGGCGATCAGGGTTTCCAGGAACAGGAACACATAGGCCGGGCCGCTGCCCGACAGCGCGGTCACGCCATCCAGCGCCGCGTCATCGGCCACCCAGACAACGTCGCCCACGCTGGACAACAGGCTGGCCGCGAGTTCGCGATCTTCCCTGCCCACGCCGTCCAGCGCGGCCAGGCCGGTCATGCCGGCGCCCACCAGCGCCGGCGTGTTCGGCATGCAGCGCACCAGGCGGCTGAACGGCTGTTCCGGCGTGCCCAGCCAGCTGGCCAGGGTGTCGGCGCGGATCCCTGCCGCCACGCTTACCACAAGCGTGTCCGGACGCAGCCACTGACGCGTGGACGCCACAACGTCTTTCATGTTCTGTGGCTTGACCGCGAACACCCAGACGCGGCACCGCGCCAGGGCCTCGTCGGCCGACCTGGCGGTGGTCATGCCGCGCGCCTGCCACGAGGCGTGCGCATCCTCGTTTATGTCAATGACATGGATGTTGCCGGCGGGGCATACTTTGCCAGCCAGCCCGGAAGCCAGGGCGGCGGCCATATTGCCGCCACCGATGAACGCAATCGAAAGTTCGTTTTTCATAATGGGAGGATTGTAAACCGTCATGTCCCTGGGAAAAAAATGAAGAATGTTCGTTCGCGCCCAAAACGCGCAATTTGACAGCCGTTTGGAGTGATGTGAAAGTCACGCTTTTGTCACAAACAATTCATAAGGTGACGTGTTTTCCGCGGCCAGAAAACCCGGCCGCGACACGCCCCACAGGAGGAAACCACACCATGCGATCCCACCGTATTGCCCTCACCTTCGCCGCCGTCATGGCCGCGTTCGCCGGCGCCTCGGCCCATGCCGCCACCGAGATCCAGTTCTGGCACTCGATGGAAGGCGCGCTGGGCGACCGCGTCAACGGGCTGGTCGACGAGTTCAACAAGAAGAACCCCGAATACCAGGTCAAGGCAGTCTACAAGGGCAACTACGGCGAGTCGATGAATGCGGGCATCGCCGCGTTCCGCGCCGGCAACGCGCCCGACATCCTCCAGGTCTTCGAAGTCGGCACCGCCACCATGATGTACGCCAAGGGCGCCATCAAGCCGGTGCAGCAGATGTCCGAAGAAGCCGGCAACCCGATCGATCCCAAGGAATTCATCGGCGCCGTGGCTGGCTACTACTCGTCGGCCGACGGCAAGCTGGTGTCGATGCCGTTCAACAGCTCGACCGTGGTGTTCTACTACAACAAGGACGCCTTCAAGAAGGCTGGCCTGGACGCCGACAAGCCGCCCAAGACCTGGGAAGAGCTGGCCGCCGCCGGCCAGAAGCTCAAGGCCGCCGGCCAGGAATGCGGCTACACCACCTCGTGGCCGTCGTGGGTCCAGCTGGAAACCTTCTCGGCCTGGCACAACGTGCCCTACGCCACCAAGGACAACGGCTTCGGCGGCCTGGACGCCCGCGTCGCCGTGAACACCCCGCTGCATGTGCGCCACCTGGAAAACCTGGCCAAGCTGGGCAAGGAAGGCATCTTCATGTACGGCGGGCGCGGCGACGAGCCGAACTCGCTGTTCATCAGCGGCAAGTGCGCCATGATCACCGGCTCGTCGGGCCTGCGCGCCAACATCGCCAAGAACGCCAAGTTCGAATTCGGCACCTCCACCCTGCCCTACTACTCGGACGTGCAGGGCGCGCCGCAGAACACCATCATCGGCGGCGCCTCGCTGTGGGTCTTCGCCAACAAGAAGCCGGAAACCTACAAGGGCGTGACCGCCTTCTTCAAGTTCCTGGCCAGCCCCGAGATCGCCGCCCGCTGGCACCAGCAGACCGGCTACGTGCCCGTCACCAAGGCCGCCTACGAGCTGACCAAGAAGGAAGGCTTCTACGACAAGAACCCCGGCACCGAAGTCGGCGTCAAGCAGCTGAACGTGGAAACCACCGCCCAATCGCGCGGCCTGCGCCTGGGCTTCCTGCCGCAGATCCGTGAGATCGAGGACGCCGAGATCGAGCGCATCGTCTCGGGCAAGGTCACAGCCAAGGACGGCGCCGAGAACATCGTCAAGCGCGGCAACGAGCTGCTGGAAAAGTTCGAGAAAAGCGTAAAGTAATGCCCGCCTCCCGCCAGGGAGGCATCCCGCGGCGGCCCGGCGA
>NZ_JCBANG010000018.1:0-88535 GCF_059760905.1 Achromobacter sp. 1011811831 | reverse complement strand
GCCCCGCCCTGCCTACAGGGCGGGGCTTGCGTGCGTCTCACGAGGGTCTTTCGTACTTGCCGTGGGCGATGCGCGCCGTTCCGGCCAGATATTTCAGCCGTCGTCCGGTCCGCCTTGGCATGCCATGCACCGGCCTGTCGGCCCGGCTCTCAGGGCATGCCGGCCATGCGCGCTGTGCCCGTCCATCCACCCGGCCGCTTACGCGCGGGCTGCGATGCAAGATGGGAGCGGGCCACAACCATTGGATTTCGCGGAGCATGGATCGACTTGAAAAGCGCGGCGCGCCTTTCGCGCCGCTACATAAGCCAAGTTATCCCCCCCACCGGAAATCAGTTTAGAGGTCAGCCGAAAAAAAGTTTACGTGTCATCAATTGCCGCCCAAACGGGCGCTCTTGGGCAAGCGTCAGCAGCTTGCCGCAAGCAATGATCAGGCGCCAGCGCCACCCCATAGGACATGTCTCAAATGCCTTCCGGACAAGATCAGTCCAGGCCAGCATGAACTACATCTCCGTCTCCACCACCGCCTCGCAATGGATACGCAAGCTGCCATAATGCGCCAACCTCAGGAATACATGGAGCGACCGCGCCAAGGCGGACCGCTTCGTGTCCCAATGCAGCGCGTCGCACCGGTCCAGGCAGTCGTCCGCCTCGGGGCCCGCGTCGCTCAGGACTTTTGCAAAGTACGCTTGCACGGCGGCGAAGTTGTAGATTCCATCAAAACGCAGCGACACCCTGGCCTGTGGCCTGTCGAACACCGCGTAGAGCAGGAAAGTCAGCACGGCGCGGCGAGCTGCCGCATCAAGGCTGGCGTGCTCCAGCAAGCCGTCGTGGTATTGGTAATGCAAATTGCGCTCCTTGGGTCGATCCGCGCGGACCAGGCAGCGGACGCCGTGGCCTTGGTGCAGCCCGCCGCCCGGATTTTCCCGAAACCAGAATCTCATGCACAAGATCGGCTTCATATACCAAGACCCAGATCACCGCAACCGGCATAGCGACGGCGTGGAGCTGGTGAAAATCCCCGGCATCGTGCAATACCCTTTCCCCGGCCGACTGGCCAGACCGCCCATTGCTATCGTGTTCCCGCGCTGATGCGGCGGGTGGCAGGCATGGGCGCACAGATGAATCACCGCCCATCCGTAACCCGATATTGTTGCGGTGACATTTCCACTGCTTATTAATAAATTCCCGCAGACCGAATATCGCGTCTTTTCAACTTTATTAAAAAGACCAAGAAAAACGACTTTTAATATTTAAAAACATTTTCCAGGAAGGAAGATGTAGCGATTTATGTAATGGATGTAATCAATATTAGGGATATCCCAGGTTTATTGCGATATCTCTGATTTATTTTCACAGCAATCAGAATATTTAGAAAGAAAATTGCTGTTCACGACCTCTACGATTCGTCTGTTCGCTGCCCGGCACGTATAACCGGGTATCGAGTTGTAATCAAATTTCAGCATCACATCCACCCCAAATAATCCCGCAGCGCGTCGATTTCATATCGATGACGAGTATTTGGGCGTCGGTTTCTAGTGTCTACGACACGACGAAAACAGAGAGGTCCCCCCGTGGCAAAGAGAATCGCAGTGTGTGGCCTTGGTTATGTCGGCCTGCCCGTGGCCGTGGCATTTTCCAAGCGCTTTGACGTCATCGGCTTTGATGTGGACAAGCGGCGGATCGCCAGCCTGAAAGCCGGAGACGACTGGACGGGCGAAATCGAACGCGAGGCATTGCTGGCTTCCCCCATGCAATTCACCGACCAGGTGACGGAACTGCAGGGTTGCGATTTCTTCGTGGTGGCCGTGCCGACGCCGGTCGACGAGAAGAACAACCCCGATTTCTCGCTGCTGGTGAAAGCCTGCCGCTCGATCGGCCCCGTGCTGCGCCCGGGCTGCATCGTGGTCTTCGAATCCACCGTCCACCCCGGCGCCACCGAGGACATCTGCGGCCCCGAACTGGAAAAGGCCTCCGGCCTGCGCTGCGGCGTGGACTTCAAGCTGGGCTACAGCCCGGAGCGCATCAACCCGGGCGACCGCGAGCACCCGCTGGAGAAGATCGTCAAGATCGTGTCCGGCCAGGACCAGGAATCGCTGGACCACATCGCGGGCGTCTACGAGCAGATCATCGACGCCGGCGTGCATCGCGCGTCCTCCATCAAGGTGGCCGAGGCGGCCAAGGTGCTGGAGAACACGCAGCGCGACATCAACATCGCGCTGATGAACGAGATGTCCAAGATCTGCGATCTGATCGGCATCCGCACCGCCGAAGTGCTGAACGCCGCCGGCACCAAGTGGAACTTCCTGAAGTTCACGCCCGGCCTGGTGGGCGGTCACTGCATCGGCGTCGATCCCTACTACCTGACCTCCAAGGCGCAGGAACTGGGCTATCACCCGGAAGTCATCCTGTCGGGCCGCCGCATCAACGACGGCATGGCCAGCCATGTGGCCTCGCGCGTGGTGCAGACGCTGGCCCGCAACGGCCGCCTGAACGCCTCGACCCGGGTGGGCATCCTGGGCATGACGTTCAAGGAGAACGTGCCCGACATCCGCAACTCCAAGGTGGTCGACCTGTATCGCGCGCTGGGCGACTACGGCATCACGCCGGCGGCCTGCGACCCGATGGTCGACGCGGAGCAGATGCAGCACGAGTACGGCATCAGCCTCGTGCCGCGCGACCAATTCGGCGACCTGGACGTGCTGATCCTGGCCGTGCCGCACCGCGAGACCATGGACACCATCTGGGACGACCTGCCGGACCTGGTCAGGAGCGGCGGCATGGTCTGCGACCTGAAGTCCGTGCTGGACAGCCGCCGGCTTCAGTCCGACCTCTTGTACTGGACGCTCTGAGTCCGTCCCGCCACCCATCATCACAGGAGAGGCCCGGCATGACCGCCTTCACCATCGCTCCCATCGGCACCTGCCGCATCCACACGCCGCTGCGCGACGCCGTCGGCCGCTACCCGATCAAGCTGCAGCTCGGGCGCAACTACGGCTTCGTGCACACCAGCACCGAGGCATTGCAGCAGGCCCGCTACATGTTCGGCCAGGGCGAGATTCCCGCCGACGTGCAGCGCCTGGTCTTCCGCCCGTCCAACGGCGAGCAGGCGCGCCGCGCCACGCACAAGCCGGCCGACCTGTACATGGTCGAACTGTCCTCGCGCAAGCTGCTGACCATCGACGGCCATCCGATACAGTCCAACTACGTGGCGCGCTATTTCAGCGAGTTCTTCGCCGATCGCGCGCGCACCCGGCTGTTCTGGTCCATGGCCAGCACGGACCGCCTGGCCGAGCGGCGCGCCGCGCTGGAACAGGATGCGGTCTACAAGAGCCTGACGCCGGAAAACCGCGAGCTCCTGGCCCGCATCGTCAAGCGCGACCTGACCGACGACGAGATCGAACAGGAAATGCGCCAGCTGGTCGAGCTGCTGGGCCGGGACAAGGTGGTGTTCGTCACGCACGTCAACGCCATGACGCCCGACAATGTGCCGATCGAGCAGCGCGAACAGCTGATCGCCGCGGTGATCGCGAGCAGCCAGCGCATCGGCGTGCCCTGCTACGACCCGACGCCGCTGATGAACAAGCTCGGCCAGGCCGAGGCGATGGAAGACGGCGGCCTGGACCTGACGCACTACACCCCGCTATTCGCCGAGCGCCTGTATACCGAGTGGTACAAGAACTTCATGCGGCCGCGCATGAGCGCGTCCGCGCCGCAGCCCGCCGCGCCCAAGCTGGGCGCCGACGACGGCGCCGAGCGCATCGAGAAGCTCTGGGACGCCGGCGAGCTGCGCGAGGCCTCGCGCCGCCTGCGCGACGTGCTGCGCCGCCATCCCGGCCTGCCCGACCATACGCTGCTGTTCGCGCGCATCCAGGAAGAGCTGGGCGATTACGAAGGCTCGCTGGCGCTGCTGGACGGCGCCGACGGCGCACTGGCCGTCGGCAGCAAGGCCGAGCAGATCCTGATGCGCAACCAGTTCAAGCTGGGCCGCCATGACGTGGCCTACTCGCTGGCGGCCGGCCTGCTGGGCGACGAGATCGAAACCCCGGAAATCCTGCGCATAGCCGCGATCTCCGCGAGCCATCTGGGCTATGCCGACGAGGCGCTGGGCAACTGGAAGCAGCTGTTCCGCATCGCATCGCCGGAAGACCCGGCGGCCGCCGAGGCCGCCGACACGGTGCTCTCGCTGCTGCAGGCCGGCGGCGACATGGACGCGGCGATCCGATGGGTCCATGAAGTGCGCGCGGCCATCCCCCGCCATGCCCGCGGCTTCGCGATGCTGTGGCGCGACCGGCTGATCGCCGGCGACCGCGCCGGACTGCGCGACCTGGCCTGCGAATCGCCCGCGCTGGCCGATGCCGAGGCGCTGGAGCTGGTCAAGGAAGCGTCCTGGCGCGGCTGCATCATGGCCGCGGCCGCGCTGGCCGTGTCCTGCAGGCTGGCCGACAGCGCGCAGGAGGACATCCCCGCCTGGCTGCGGGCGCAGTCCTCGACCTGGGCCGAGGAAGGCGCGCGGGCCCTGGATGAAGGCCGCCTGCGCGACGCCGCCGAGCGCATCTGCGCGCACCGCCTGCTCAATCCGGACGCGTTGGCCAGCGTGCGCGCGCAACGCGCCTTCGAGCGCGCGATGCGCCTGGGCGCGCGAGCCGCGCTGGTGGCGGGCAACCACAAGGAAGTCATCGACCTGACCGACATCGCGCTCGACACCCAGGTCGAATTCCCCGAGCTGCACGCCATGCGCGGCCGCGCGGCCGACGCGCTGGGCGACAAGCAGACCGCCATGCGGCACCTGGAACAGGCTGCCGCCAACGAGTCCGCGCCGTTCAGCACGCAGCTGCATTTCGCGCGGGTGGCGTTTAACGGCGGCTGGTTCGGCGAAGCCATCGACGCCTACCAGATGGTGCTGGCCCATGCGTCCGCCGACCAGAGCGCTCGCGACGAGGCCGAGCGCCAGCTCGGCCGGCTGGGGCCGCGCGCGATCCGAGGTGCCCGGGAGATCCTGTCGGCGGGCGATCCCAAGGCGGCCTGGAAGCTGCTGGAGCGCGTTGCGCAGTCCTGGCCGCAGATGACGGAAGTGGACCACGAAAAGCGGCGCATCCTGGCCGTGCTGTACGCCGAGGCGCGCGGGCTGGAATCATCCAGCACCACCGAACGCCTGGCGCTGGGCGAACGCATCCTGCAGCTCGTGCCGGACGATCCCATCGGCCTGCGCCTGGCCGCCGTCGGCGCCATGCGCCTGCACCGCTTCGAACAAGCGCTGCCCTACTGGCGTGCGCTCAAGGAACGTTCCGACAATCCGGCCCAGTATGACCACTACATCCAGCGCTGCCTGGTGTGGATCGAAAAGGCCAACCGAAGGAAGGCAGCATGAATCCGCCCTTGACCACAGAGCGCAAGCACGCCGCGTCCGACCTGCCCGAAGTCCAGGCGCGGCTGGAGGAAATCGTCGCGGCGTCGGGCAGGGTCCAGGTCGCGCAGGACAACCTGGCGCGCGCGCAGTCGCTGGCGCGCGGCCACATGGCGGATTCCAAGGTCCGCTTCCTGCTGCTGCGCCTGAAAGAAGCGGCGGGCCTGAACGACGGCCTGTCCGAACAGTGGACCACGCTGCTGCAGGAGTGCCCCGATGACCTGGAGATCGTGCGCTACTGCGCGACCCGCCTGGTCAAGGAACGGCATGTCGAGGAAGCCCTGGCCCTGGTCGAGCGCCATCTGCCCGAGTCCAGCGACAACCCCGCCCGGCTGTTCGCCCGCGCCAAGCTGCTGAGCGACATCCGCGCGCACGAGCAGTCCGACGCGCTGTTCCGCCGGCTGATCTCGCAGCACACCGACCGCAACATGCGCGTGGAATTCGCCAAGCGCCTGCGCAAGCGCGGGCTGCTGGCGGATGCGTTCGAGGTCATCGCGCCCGTGGCCCGCCATCTGGCGCCGGGCAGCAAGGCGGCTGAGCTGGCCGATGCGCTGGCCACCGACTACGCCTTCTATCAGCGCCTGGAGCCCGAGACGGCGCTGGCCGGCAAGGACATCCGGATCGTGTCGATGAAGCACGCGATCCTGCACTTCCGCGGCCGGCATCTGCCCGAGCATGCGCCGGAAAAACCCGTCTCCGTCGCGCTGGTGACCGGCAGCCTCGGCCCGGGCGGCGCCGAGCGCCAGCTCACGCGGCTGGCCGGCGAGCTGACCCGCCTGGCGGAACAGCCCCAGGAAGCCCCCGTGGACCTGCTGCCCAAGCCGGAAAAGGTGGAAGTGCTGGTCAAGCAGCACACCGAGCCGTCCGGCGCGACCAAGAAGCAGGGCCTGGATTTCTTCCTGCCCGTGCTGGTCAAGGCGCAGATCCCGGTCACGGAAATCAACAAGCTGCCGGCGATCTCCGCGTCGCACCAGGCCGTGCCCGACGGCAGCCTGGGCCGCCTGCTGGAACAGCTGCCGCCGCCGGTGCACTACGGCGTGACGCGGCTGGCGCCGGTGCTGCGGGCGAACACGTTCGACGTGGTGAGCCTGTGGCAGGACGGCACCTGCCTGTTCGGCGCGCTGGCGGCGCTGCTGGCGGGCGCGCCCACCATCCACCTGGTGTTCCGAGGGCTGCCGCCCAACATCCGCAAGGACCGTTTCCGCGAAGAGTATCCCGAGCTGTACCAGGCCCTGGCCCAGGTGCCCGGCGTGCACTTCGTCAGCAACAGCCGCAAGGCGGCCGAGGCCTATTCGGAATGGCTCGGCATTCCCATCGTGCGCTTCCATGTGCTGTACAACGGCGTGCCGGATCTGGCCACCGATGCCGCGGCCACGGACCAGGAGAAATGGCAGGCGTTCCAGCAAAGCACGGCCGATGCCACGGAAACCATCGGCGGCGTGTTCCGCCTGGAACCGGACAAGCGGCCGCAGCTGTGGATCAAGCTCGCGGCGCTCTACCTGAAGCAGCGTCCGCAGGCGCGCTTCGTCATCGTCGGCGACGGCCGGTTGCACGAGAACATCGTGGCGCTGGCGGATGAGTTGCAGGTGACGGAACGGCTGCTGCTCGTCGGCCTGTCCAACCATGTGGGCTATTGGTATTCACGGATGGACGCCAAGGTGCTGCTGTCGCGCTACGAAGGCCTGCCCAACGTGCTGATCGAGGCCCAGCTGCTGGGCGTGCCGGTGGTTTCCACCCCCGCCGGCGGCGCGGGCGAGTGCTTCGTCGAGGACCAGACCGGCCACCTGCTGGGCGATGTCGAGCATCCGGACCTGCACGAGGCCTGCGACAAGGTGGCCTCGATCGTGGACCGCGTGCGCGGCGACCAGACCCTGAAGACGCAAAGCCGCCAGCGGGCGCAGAACCTGTTCTCGCTGGACGCGATGCTGGCCAAGTTCCTGAGCCTGTGCGTGCCCGTCATGCCCGAATCGGAGAACGATGAATGCATGGACATGGCGCCGATGCGCCTGATGCAGGCCTGAACGGCCGCCGGCCGTCCCCGCGCCCTGGAACAAGAAAGGAATCTATGCAAATGACAGTCCCGGCGGCGGGCCCGCGCCGCCTAGCGGCGCCGGCCCTGCTGCTGATTACCGTGCTGGCGCTCAGCGGCTGCCAGCTGCCGCGCTCCGGCCCGATGCTGAGCGAGATGACGGGCGCCCACGAAAAGGATGTGATCGTGATGCCCGCCTCGCGCGCGCTCGCGAGCGCGAGCAAGGTGCCCGAGGTCGCCGATTTTCCCGTGCCCTACCGCGATCTCACGCAGGCCGGCTTCGACCGGCTGGTGCCGGGCGACGGCATCAACGTGAAGGTGTGGGAACGCGGCGGACTGGGCGTGTTCGCCGCCGATCCGTCCGGCGTCAGCGACCTGGGCGTCCAGGAGCTGGACCGCAACGGCAATGTCTCCTTCCCCATCCTGGGCAGGTTCCAGGCCGGCGGCATGACGCTGGCGCAGCTGCACGACGCCATCGTGGCGCGCCTGAGCCGGCTGGTCGCGGGCGCCGATGTCAGCGTGACCCGCGCCGCCGATGCGCGCGGCCAGATGGTGACGGTGCAGGGCAACCTGACCAAGCCCGGCATGTATCCGATCACGCAGACCGCCCAGCGCCTGAGCAGCGCGCTGGCGCAGGCGGCGCCAGTGCAGACCAACCCCGAACAGCTCGTCATCAGCCTGCGCCGCGACAACCAGGTGGCCTCGGTGCGGCTGTCGGACATCTACCGCAATCAGAACAACGACATCCTGCTGCGCTCGGGCGACGTCATCACCGCCTATGAATCGCGCGAGTTCCTGACCGTGCTGGGCGCGGCCGGCAACCAGGGGCGCGTGGCCATCAGCAAGCGCAACTACAGCGTGCTGGACGCGCTGGCCGACGCCAAGGGCCTGGACGATCAGACCGCCGACCCGCGCTCCGTCTTCCTGTTCACGCCGGCCCAGGCCGGCGTCGAGGGCAAGCCGGACCTGCTGCCGGTGGTGTACCAGTTCGACCTCACGCGCCCGGAACAGGTGGCGCTGGCGCGCGACTTCAGCGTGCGCGAAGGCCAGGCCATCTACATCTCCGACGCGCCCTTCACCCAGGTGCAGAAGGTGCTGTCGGCCTTCCGCGTGACCATGAGCGCGGGCTTCAGCGCCACCCGGCAGATCGACGCCGACAAGTCCGGCGCCTCCGGCGTCAACCCATAGCGTTCCGATGAGCAACGAAGATCGGATCAAGGGGTGGCGCGCGCGCAGAAAGGACAGCAACTACGCGGTGGGAGCCGGCGTCTCGGCCTGGCGGCTGGACCCGGCCGCGCTGTTCGAGGCCCAGGCCAAGCCGGCCGTGCTGCTCAAGCCGCTGCTCGCGCGCCTGCAGGGCGAGCCGCATGACTCGGTGGCGGCGCGGCGGACGGTGTACGAGGCGGTGCAGGCGGAGCTGGACGCCGAGATCGCGCGCGCCGGCGTCGACGAGACGCTGGCCGACTTTTCCCGGCGGCGGCTGCGCCTCATCGTGCGGCTGCTCGAACAGGACATCCGCGCCGGCATCGCGGTGTTCGTCCCGGGCTACATGCCGGCCCGGCTGGAAGCCGAGGACCAGCGCCTGGCCCAGGCGCACGCGCGGCGCGAGGAGCGCCGCAGGCAGGATGCGGCGCGCGACGCGCGACGCCATGCCTCGCGCCACGACATCGCGCTGGAAATGGAGCTCCCCCGGGGCGAGGCCGGCGACCTGGCGATCCTGCGGGACAGGCTGAACGGCCTGCATGCGCGGCATCAACCGCGCGCGGCCGGCGAGGGCTGGCCCAGCGGCCGCACGCTGCTGGCCCTGTTCGTCTACCAGCTGCACGTGATGCATGGCGAAAGCCGCATCGCCCTGCTGTGGGCGCTGGTTGGCCCGGTGGTGCTGCTGACGCTGATCTCGTCGCTGTACATCCTGATGGGCACGCACTACATCCTGGGGATGGACGTACAGACCTTCTCGCTGCTGGGCGCGACGACCTGGATCATGTTCCGGCAGATCGTGTTCCGCAGCAGCACCGCGTATGTGTCCGCGCGCGGCCTGCTGAATTTCCAGGGCGTGACGCCCCTGATGTGCGCGCTGGTGCAGGCGCTGCTGTACGTATCGGTGTACCTGGTGGTGTTCGTGGTCCTGATCGGCGCCGGCCATGCGCTGGAACTCATCACGCTGCCCAGGAGTTGGCCGGGATTCATGCTGTACGTGGTGCTGATGGCCTGCTGCGCCGCCGCCATGGGCCTGCTGTTCGGCGCGATCGCGACCTTCTGGCACTTCTTCCTGCGGCTGGCGCCGGTGATCGAACGCTTCCTGCAGATCTTCTCTGGCGTGTTCTTCGTCTCGGAGCAACTGCCCGAGCACCTGCGGCCCTGGATGCTGTGGCTGCCCTTCGCGCATGGCATGCAGCTATTGCGGTCCGCCTATTTCGACGCGTACGCCTCGCAGGACGCGAGCCTGGGCTATTTCCTGACCTCGCTGGTGTTCCTGATGGTGCTCGCCCTGGCGGCCGAGCGCCTGGCCCGCCCCAATGTCCAGCCGATGTGAGGAGGCACGATGATCCATCTCAATGGCGTGACGGACGAACCCTATGCCTTCGGCAGCCGGCAGCCGCTGCTCGCCGGGGCCGATCTCGACATTCCGGTCGGGCGCTACGCCCTGCTCTCGCCCACGCCCGAGCTGCATCGCCAGATCGTCGACGTGCTCTGCGGCCTGCGTCCGCCGCGCCAGGGTTTCGTCAAGCATGAAGGCAGCGTGTCCTGGGCCATCGGCCGGCAGGGCTTCATCCGCGGCAAGGCCACGGGCCTGAACATGATCGAGCTGGCCTGCCAGATGTACGAGATCGACGCCGACGCCACCTGCGAGCTGGTGGCGGACCTGGTCAGCGATCCCGCGACCCTGGCGCGGCCCATGGAACATTGGCCGCTGCATGCGCGGCAGGAGTTCTCGTTCGCGCTGGCGCTGGCGCCGGCGTTCGACGTCTACGTGATCGAAGGCGCCATTCCCTTCGAACCCTGCCGCTTCACCCGTCTCTGGCTGGCGCTGTTCGAGGAACGGCTGATCGGCAGGACGCTCATTCTTTCCAGCTACCGCCAGAACCAGCTGGCGGACTATTGCCTCAAGGGCCTGATTTATGAACGAAGCGCACTCCGCATCGAAGACGACCTCGACCAGTGCATCCGCAAGTTCCCCCCGCGACGATCAAGAAGCGAATCCGGCAGCGCAGGCGACGACGTACTCGGCGGATTCGACGAGGGCCAGCTCGGCCTCTGACGGCGGCTCCGAGATCGAGCGCCGCCGCCACGAGCGGCAGGCGATGGTGCGCGAGCGCCGCCGGCGGCGCTGGCTCAATGCCCTCATCGTGGTGGCGCCGGTCGCCTGCGCGCTGATCTACGCGCTCAGCATCGCAACGCCGCGCTTCGAGGCGGAATCGCGCTTCTTCGTGCAATCCGGTTCGGGCCAGCAGGGCGGCGGGGCCATGGCGGCCAGCCTGCTCACGACCGGCAACTCGGGCGGCATGCTGGGCGGCTTCGTCGACGGCTGGGCGGTCAGCGACTTCCTCAAGTCGCGCGACTGCATGCGGCAGCTCGACAAGAAGATCGGCCTGCGCCAGTTCCTGCTGAACGCGGGCATGGACCCGGTCAACCACCTGTCCGAGGATTCCAGCGAGGATGATCTCTACCGCGCCTATCGCGCCTCGGTCCAGGTTTCCTTCAACGCGCTGGAACAGATCGACGTGCTGCGCGTGCGCGCCTATTCGCCGCAGGACGCCGAGACCCTGTCGCGCGCCCTGATCGGCCTGGCGGAGGAATTCGTCAGCTCCATGAACGAGAAGGGCGTGGCCGACAAGCTGAAGGTGAGCGAGGAATCGGTCAAGCTGGCCGAGCAGAAGGCGCTGGCCGCCCGCGAGGCACTGACGGCCTGGCGCACCACCCACGGCAATATCGATCCCACGGCCACGGTGGCCATGCTGCTGAACCTGTCCAGCCAGCTGGAAGCGGAACTGAGCAGCGCGCAGGTCAACCTGGACAAGATCCGCGCGCTGGGCAACAAGGACCACTTCATGCTCAAGCCCGCCGAGATGCAGGTCGTGGCGCTGAAGAAACGGCTGGCAACCGTGCGCCAGCGCCTGAGCGGCGACGGCAACACCGAGGCCAGGCAACTGAAATCCTATGAGGCGCTGCGCAACACCCAGGCCTTCGCGGATTCGAACCTGACCCTGGCGCAGCAGTCGTACCAGCAGGCCGTGACCGACGCCCTGCGCCTGCAACGCTACCTGTCCATCATCGCGCAGCCGGTGTCCACCGACCGGCCCAGCAGTCCGCGCACCGCCATCCTGCTGCTGCAGGCGCTGGCGCTGGGCTTCGTGCTGATGTTCGTGCTGCGCGCGGCGATGGCCCTGTTGAGAGGATTGCGCCATGGTTGACGCGACGATCGAACAGCGCGGCGCGCGCGCCGCCACGGAAGCGGACGCCGCCACGCGGCTGCGCGATGTCATCCGACGCATCCTGGAAGCGGCCGATCCCGTGCCAGCCATGGCCGCGCTGGGGCCGGCGCTTGCGCAGGCGGCGGACGGCTGGCGCGACGCGCGCCGCCTGCTGGTGTCGCCCTGGGTGCGCCAGGCCCGCTACGAGCTGGCCATCGCGGCGCTGCAGACGCTGGTCGCCGCCTACCCCGCGCGCGTGGACGACCGCCGCCTGCTCGCCAGCCTGCTGGGCCGCACCGAGCAATGGGACCGCGCCATCGCCCAGGCCGACGCCGCCGCCGGCATCGCGCCCGACGACGCCGGCCTGCACGCGGCGCGCATACAGCTGCGCGTACAGGCCGGCCGGATCGAGGACGCCGCCGGGGTCGCGCGCCAGACGCATGCCCTGGCGCTGGCCGCGCCCGCCGACGCGCACTGGTGGATGCTGGCCTACGCGCGCCACGGCGACGCGGCCGAGGCGGCGGGCATCGCGGCGGCCTTGGACGCGGCCAGTCTGCCGAACGCGCGCGTGGCCACGGTGGCCGTGCGCGCCCTGCTCGACAACGACCGGATCGAGGCGGCGATCCGGCTGGGCAGCGCCGCGCTGGCGGCGGGCCACGACAGCGCGCACCTGCGCGCCTCGCTGGGGCTGGCGCACCTGCGCCGCGCCACCGAGGACGACCGCAAGCGCCATGCGCTGGCGCATTTCGAGGCGGGCCTTGCCGCCGCGCCGGCGGACGTGCGGCTGCTGACGCTGTACGGCGAGACCTTGCTGCGCGCCGGGCGCTACAAGGACGCCGTGCCGCCGCTGGAACAGGCCATCGCCCTGGCGCCAGAACTGGAGCAGACCCGCGCCCTCTATGCCCGCGCGCTGCGCAACACGCTGCGGTACGACGACGCCGCCGACCAGTTGCTGCAGCTGGTCGGCAAGTCCCCGGACAAGCTGCTCTGGCAGCGCTCCGCCATCGGCGCGCTGTCGCAGGCGGGCCGCCCGCGCGAGGCCGAGGCGCTGTTCGAGCAGTACGTCGCGCAACGCGGCTTGCGCCTGCCGCCGACCTTCCGGGAAGCCCTGGACCAGTTGGACGACCGGCTCGACAGCGCGCCGATTCCGCAGGCGCGCCTGGATTGGGCCTGGTCGCTGCGCGGCGACGCGCAGGCCGACCGCGCGCAGTGGGAGCGCCGCGCGCGCTGGGGCCACCTGGTGGATCATCTGCTGTTCGACTGGCTCGAATGCCGCGAGGACAGCGTCGAAGAGGCCATGCAGCTGCTGGGCGAGCTGGACACCGGCGAACGCTTCTTCGCGCCGCTGCTCGCGGCGGGCCGGGGCGTGGTGGTCGCCACCGCCCACGTCGGTCCCATGTACGCCGGCCTGATGGCGCTGGAACTGCTGGGCATTCCGTCGCGCTGGCTGGCGACGGCGCCCAGCATCGCCCGGAGCAGCTACGCCGCCGCCCTGATCTCCACCGCCGATCAGACCGAGGCGCAGGTCGCCAAGGCCTGCATGCGCGCGCTGGCATCGGGCCATGTGCTGTGCCTGGCCGTGGATGGCGCGGCCAATCCCGCCGCGCCGCGCGCGTCCTTCGCGGGACAGGAAGTGACGTACTCCGATTTCGCGGCCCGCCTGGCGCATCGCCAGGGCGTGCCGTCGGTGTTCTATGCGCCCCGCTGGGAAAACGGCAGGGTGGCCTACACGCTGGCGCTGCTGCCCGCCGCGACGCCCGGCGAGGATGCCGACGCCTATGCCCTGCGCTGGCGGCAGGCCTATTTCGAACATCTGCGCGCGCATGTGGCCGGTCCGCCGGAGAACCTGCGCCTGAGCGGCGGCATCTGGCGCCATGTGCAGGCAACGGATCGATCCGCGCCGCCTTAAGGAGTGAATCCCCATGAAATCACACATGCATTCCACCGATGCGGCGACGCCCCGGCAACCGCGCCGGCTGCGGCCTGGCGGGCTGGCCCGCGCGATGCGCTGGCTGCCCGTCCTGGCCCTGCTGCATGGCGGCGCGGCGCTGGCGAACGAGTCCTGCGCCAGCCCTGACGAGCGCTGTGCCTTGGTCTCCGCGCTGCTGCAACAGCGCGAAGGCTACGGCGCCAAGGCCACCGGCGGACTGGGCGGGCGCTTCATCGAAGTCACCTCCGACCAGGATTCAGGCCCGGGCACGCTGCGCGCCGCGCTGGCGCAGGCCAAGAAGGGCCCGACCTGGATCCGCTTCGCGTCCGACATGACGATCGTGCTGGACAAACAGCTGCGCGTGCCATCGAACACCACCATCGACGGACGCGGCCGACGCGTGGCCCTGATCGACGACGGCCTGGGCGTGTACGGCAGCCAGAACGTCATCCTGACCCATCTGACCATCGACGGCCGCCTGAACCGGCTCACGCAGGCCGTGAACGTGGCCAACGGCAGCCGCGACGTCTGGGTCGACCACATGGACCTGTCGCGCATGTCGGACCGGCTGCTCAACGTGAAGAACGGTTCGACGGACGTGACGATCTCGTGGACCAAGTTCCACAACTCGAACAAGGTCATGCTGCTGAACAACATCACGTCCAAGAACCTGTTCGAGAACTACGAACGCGATTCGATCGCGCGCGTGACGCTGCACCACAACTACTTCTTCAACACGGTGCAGCGCAATCCCCGGGGCCAGTTCGGCACCTTTCATCTTTTCAACAACCTGCTGGAGAACTGGGACTTCTACGGCATGAGCTTCAGCCTGGAAGCCAAGGCCCTGGTCGAGGGCAACATCTTCAACAACGACGCCAAGCGCCAATGCGTGGAGCCGGAGTTCTTCCCGACGGTGGAAGGCGTCAAGGTGAACTACTGCCGCTACATCCCCGAGGCCGCCAGGCGCAGCGCGCTGGACAACGGCGCGTCCGACGAGGGCGCCTACCAGAACCTGAAGGCCCAGCATGGCTACACGCGCGACTACAAGGCCTTCCTGCGGCTGAAGGACAATCTGTACCTGGGCGACGCCAAGCCGGTGCTGCAGGACTACCGTCCGGAAGCCGCGCCCACGCCGCCGTATTGCTATGGCTATGAGCGGCCCACGCCGGAACTGGCGGACAGGATCCGCAAGTACGCGGGGAATACGTCGGGGGATACGCCGCTGCCCGCGGCGCGGGCCGGGACGGGCTGCGCGCCGTGACGGGTCTTGGCCAGCGCCGCGCGCTCCGCGCCCTCAAGCCTCGCCCAGGCGCTCGCAAAGAAAATCGATGAAGGCCCGCGTCTTGCGCGGCAGATGGCCGCTGTTCGGAAAGACCACGTTGATCGGCTGTTGCGGCAGCGCGTAGCCGGGCAGGATCCGCTGCAGCGCGCCGCTCGCCAGGTCGTCCTCGACGAACCAGGCCGGCAGTAGCGCCACGCCCAGCCCGGACCGCGCCATGGCCCGGATGGCGGTCGATGAGTTGGACTGGTGGGCGGCCCGTCCGGCGACGTCCACGCGCTGTCCGTTGGCGCTGCGCAGCGTCCAGGCCGTGGGATGGGACAGATTGCTGTTGGCGATCCAGGGCGCGGCGGCAAGATCCGCCGGCCGCCGGACGGGATGCTGGCGCAGGAACGCCTTGGACGCCACCAGCACGATGTCGTACTGCGCCAGCTTGCGGCTCCTGAAGCTGGAGTCCGCCAGGTTCCCCAGGCGCACGACCAGGTCCAGTTTTTCCGCGAGCAGGTCGCTCAGGGAAGCGTTGACGTCATAGCAGACGGAGATGCCCGGATGCTGCGCCACGAAGTCCGGGATCAGCGGCAGGACGAACCGCTCGCCATATTCGCTGGTGGTGCTGATGCGCAGCTTGCCGGAAATCCGCCGGCCCTGATGCATGATGTTTTCAAACGCGCCTTCCATGTCGCGCACGACATCCTTGAACTCGTCATGGAACGCCTTGCCCGCCTCGGTCAGCGAGAGCGCGCGCGTGCTGCGCACCAGCAGCGTCACCGCCAGCGCCTCTTCCAGCGCCTTGACGTGCAGGCTGGCCATGGCCTTGCTGATGCCCAGGAAATCCGCCGCCTTGGTATAGGAACCGAAGTCGACCACGGCAAGGAAGGTCTGTGCCTGATTGAGCAGCGTATGCATGGCTGGCCGGGTCATTGTTCAATTCCATCAAACAAAGAGTCAAGCATATCCATATCGACGGCGCCCGTCCACGCTCGCTACGCTTGCGGCCCTGGAGTGAGCAAGATGACGTACCGATACCGACTGGCCGCCGTGTTCCTGATGGGGTTCTTTGTCGACTGCATCAATATATTCATGCCCGCGATCGCCCTGCCCACGATCGCGGCCGAGTTCGGCGTCGGCGTGTCGGCCGGCGCCTGGGTCGCCAATGCCTACATGCTGGGCTTGACCCTGGCCATCCCGGTCAGCACCTGGCTGGCCGGCCGCTGGGGCGCGCGCAGGCTCATGGCCGGATCCATGCTGGCGTTCGCGCTGGCGGTCTGGGCCTGCGGCCTGGCCGGCACGTTCGGCCAGCTGGTCGGCTGGCGCTTCGTCCAGGGCATGGCGGGCGGCCTGATGATTCCGGTGGGACAGGCCGCCGCCTTCAATCTGTTCCAGGGACCTGAGCGCGCCCGGATCTCCACGCTGGTCATGGCGGTGGCGCTGATCGCGCCCGCGCTCTCGCCCTGGCTGGGCGGGCTGATCGTGGACAACGGATCCTGGCGCTGGATCTTCCATTCGAACATTCCGCTGGCGCTGGCCGCCGCGACGCTGGCCTGGGGCTGGGTGCGCGACACGCCGTCCGAGCGCCCGCCGCGTCCGGACCTCAAGGGGCTGGCGCTGATCAGCATCGCGCTGGCCAGCCTGCTGACGGGCATGTCGCTCTATGGCGCCGGCCAGGACATGACGCTGGCCTGGCTCTGCCTGGCGGCGGGCGTGGCATCCGCCTTCGCGTATGTCCTCCACTATCGCAGGTCGACCCATGCCATCGTGGAACTGAAACTGCTCGGCAGTCCGCGCCTGCGCCTGTCGGTCGCCATCTATCACGCCATCCCGGGCGTCTTCACCGGAGTGAACCTGCTCAACATTTTCTATCTGCAGGACGTGCTGGGCATGAGCGCGCGGGCCACCGGCATGCTCATGATCGTCTACGCCTGCGGCGCCTTCGTGGCCATGATGGCCGGCGGCCGGTTGTACAACCTGGCCGGCATGCGGCCGCTGTTCCTGGCCAGCATGGCGCTGCACAGCCTGGGCGTGGCCGCGCTGGCCGGCGTGACGGCCGCGACCGATACCTGGCTGCTGGTCGCCGCCTACGGCCTGATGGGACTGGGCGGCGGCATGGGCGCAAACACCGCGCAGACCACCGCGCTGCTGGACTTCGACGGCCGGCAGACGCATCAGGCCAGCGTCATCTGGAACATCAACCGGCAAATGGCGTTCAGCGTCGGCGCGGCGTTCTTCCTGATGATCTTCAATTCCCTCGCCACCCACCTGGATGCCAGCCGGGCCTATCACCTGACGTTCGTGATTGCGTCATTGACGGGATTGCTGCCCGCGCTGCAACTGGGATTCTCCAACACAGGAAAACACCGTCATGCAGGACACAGCCATTGAACTGGCCGCGCACAACATCCACCGGGTCCACGACCTGATCCACGCCATCTTCACCCACCCGACGGACTCGCAGACCGCGCTGGACGCGCTGCTGCCCATGTTCACGCCCGGGTTCAGCATGGTCACCACGGCGGGCGATGTCGTCGCGCTGGATCAGGTGACGCAGATGTTCAGGCTCGCTGCGGGCAAGCGTCCGGGGCTGGAGATCGCCGTGGCGGATGTGCAGCCGGTCTGGCAGGATGAAGCCGGCATCGCCATGCGCTACCGGGAAACCCATCGGCTGAATGGGGTGGAAACTTCGCGCCATTCCGTGGTGATCATGAAGCGGGCGAGCCAGGGCTTGTTGTGGCACTATCTGCAGGAAACGGCCTTGCCTTGATCGCGCCTTCACGGCCAGCCTTGTCCACCGCGTCATCGGGATCGGCCCGGCGGCCCTCCCCGGCGCGGATGCAGCCGTCCGCCCGGCATGACGCCCAGGCTTGAATTCGTCCGGGTATTCAAGCGATGCAAGCTGATTCAAGCATCTGAAAAATGAGCGAACTGAACGTGGAAATCGACCTGGCCAAATGCCTGACGCAGAACGGCTTTGTCCGGCACATGAACGAGATATTCCAATTCCCGGGAGACTTCTGGAACGCCGTCAGCGTCGTCAACAGCGGCATGCAGGACCTGGGCTGGTTTTCCGAGCAGCGCATCAACATCACGCTGGTCAATCTGAACAAGGCGAAAAAGAAACCCAACGACGGTCCGAATCCTGGCCTGAAGTGGGCCATGGATCGCTTTGACATGTACCAGCGATACTGGGACCGCCCTGGCAGGCAGAAGTCATTTCATGTCGCGTGCCGCGACTGAACGGGACACGCGGATAGGGGAATAGAGGCGGGCCTGCGGCGCAGGCGTCCTGGGTAGCGCAAATGGATCAAGCAATGAATGCACATCACCAACAGAAATGGATCTGGGTTTTCACCGGTGAATCCGCCCAATTCTGCTCCGCGGTCTTTGACGACAAGGCGCTCGCCGAGGCATGGATCAAAAGCCAATCCGTGTCGGGCGTGCTGACGAGAATGCCGCTGAACATGAGCGCCTATGACTGGGCAACGGGCGCGGGGCACTTCGTGCCCAGGCGGGACGAGCAGAAGACGCCGAGGTTCATACAGCGGTTCAGCTGCGCGTCGCTGGAGCATGGGCATTATGCGAATGGGAACAAAGGCTGAACATTCTCCAGGCGAGTTATCAATAAACCCACGCACAAGACGCCTGGCGCTCTGATGGTATGAACATGCCGCGCCAGCCGCGGCCCGTTCCTGGCCGTTGCCGGCCAATCCCGTCGATATCTGTCGGCCGTTCAGCGCGGTCCCGGACCATCAACAAGAGCTCCGGCCTATCGGACGAGTGTTTTCAATATCAATCACATATTGGCGCGCGGATATTCTCCCGTGCTTGAATGCGACTTCTCCATCTCCAAAGATTATCCAGTTCCCGCAAGAAAATCGTCTTTGCTCGTCAGCCCGTTCGTTTCCTTCAGGAGAATGTGTATGACTACTTCGGTTTCTTGTTTTCCTTGGATTTTCTCCGGCACCCTGCTGCTTGCGCTTCCCTCGGCGCAGGCGGGCCCCATGCAAGATATAGGCGCATCATCGGGCCCACAGTGCACTGGCATTGATGTGAATAATTCTGGTTATGTCGTGGGAGCCTGCGTGGAATCCAACGGCTCGGCATCGGGCTTCGTCGCCCAGACGCCCGGCGGCGGAGTGGATCTGGCGCACCTGGTCGCGGGCCGCAATTGTTCGGCGGTCGCCATCACCAATGTGGGCCGGATCGTGGGTCAGTGCATGAACAGCAATTCGCTGTACACCGGTGTGGTCTGGGCTGCCACGGCGCCCACGTCGGTGCAGGCGTTGCAGGCACTGGTGGGCGGCGTGCGCAGCAAGGTAACAGCCCTGAGCCAAAGCGGAGCCGTCGCCGGCGTCAGTCTCAACGCCGACAACACCGCGCTACCCGTCATGTGGCGCAACAACGACACCACGGCGCGCTCTCTGCCTGCAGGCCTGCTGGGCCTGGTTGCCACGAACTGCGTACCCGCCGATATCGACGATCACTCCGAAAATCCGACGATGCCCAATATCGTCGGCAACTGCCCGGGCAGCAATGGCCGGCCCCAGCCCGTGCTATGGGCCCCCGGACTGCTAGGCGTCTACGCATCCACCGCGCTGCCGCTGCCTGTCGACGCCCTGCATTGCCGCGCGATCCAGGTGGTGAATGCGCGCATCCTGGGCCAATGCGACTTTGGCGCGCAAGGCGGCCATGCCGTGCTGTGGAACAATCCGGCATCGGCCCCGCTGGTGCTGTCTACGGGCGCACAACGCAGCAGTGCCACGACGCTGAACGCCAATGGCCACGTCATCGGCCATTACCCCAACACCAATGGCGACGCCATTCCTTTTTATTGGGATACGACGACCAATTCGCGCACGGATATCGCCCCGCCCGCAGGCGCTCAGCATGCCACGGTGACTGATATCGGCGACAACGGCACAGTCGTGGGTTCCGGTGAAATGAGCGACGGCACCAGCCGCGCCTTCAAATGGACCCTGGGCGGCGGTTCCGTGGATCTGGGCACCCTGCCCGGGGGCAAGAACAGCGCCCCGGTCGCGCTTAGCCAGGACGGTTGTCAAATGACGGGCGCGAGCGAAGCGGGTTCGGGACATGACATGCACGCCATTCTGCAGAACCTGTGCACGCCTTGATCGCGTCAGCCAATACAACCGCGCGACCGAAGCCAAACAGCGAAGCGCCGCGGGGGATTGCGGCGCATCGCCCTCAAGGCGCAATCATTGCGGCAATTTTTCCATGATATATCTTAAGCTTTTATTCATATGGGCCCGCACCACTTCTTGGATCTCATCCTCCGTGGCAGTATTGAAGCCACTTAACACATAACACGTTAACGAGATTCCGCCCCGAGAATTTTCGCACCAATCATAATCCTTATAGGCCGCAGCATTGGCGACCGATGGCAGGAAGATAGCCAAAAAAGCGATAGCTGAAGCTGGCTTTCTAAAAGTGGAAAGTTTCACTGAACGCCCTCCTGGATGAATCGCCCGGGCACCGCGGCCTTCCGAGGTGATCGGGCGATGTTGGAAATTCCCAAACCAGCGCTTGATTACATTCAGGATAGAAAATGACTTTTCCCGGATCGAGTCTCGCGGTCCTTCGGCGGTCGCCCCCAGGCATTATGGGAACGCCACGAAAGCTCGACTCCGGGCGTCATTGCAGCATGGAGAAAAGTCACGGCGCCAATCTGATATTTTTATTGGAAAGCGCTGCTTCATAGAGAGTGATGCGGCAAGACCGTCGAAGAAAATTGACGGTTCCCGACATCGCCACAGCAGCCTGGCATGCGCCCATTATCGGGGGATCAAGGAAAACGAGATCCACCCAGGAAACGACGAGATTGGACAGCGGCCCGATCAACCGCGCGACCGGAGCCAAACAATGATGCGCCGCGCGGGATTGCGGCGCATCGCCCTCAAGGCGCAATCATTGCAGCCATTTTTCTATCATATATCTTATTCTTTGACCCATCTCGGCCCGCCTCCGTTGGCTCTTATCCTCCGCGGCAATATTGAAAACATCCGCCACATAAGTTGATAACCAGACGGATCCGACCCGATCATCATCCGCATAGGCCGCAGCATTGGCGACCGATGGCAGGAAGATAGCCGAAAAAGCGATAACTGAAGCCGGCTTTCTAAAAGTGGAAAATTTCACTGAACGCCCTCCTGGATGAATCGCCCGGGCACAGCGGCCTTCCGAGGTGATCGGGCGATGTTGGAAATTCCAAAACCAGCGCTTGATTACATTCAGTATAGAAAATGACTTTTCCCGGATCGAGTCTCGCGGTCCTTCGGCGGTCGTGCCCAGGCATTATGGGAACGCCGCGAAAGCTCGACTCCGGGCGTCATTGCAGCATGGAGAAAAGTCGCGGCGCCAATCTGATCTTTTTATTGGAAAGCGCTACTTCATAGAGGGTGCTACGACAAGACCCTCGAAGAAAATTGACGATTCCCGACATCGCCACAGCAGCCCGGCATGCGCCCATTATCAGGGGATCAAGGAAAATGAGATCCACCCAGGAAACGACAAGATTGGACAGCGGCCCGATGCCGACGTTAGAGAGCGTTTCAAAACGCACCCAGCATCGCCCGCTGGACGAGCCTGACGTTCCTTGGATGATGATGCTGGAGCGGGTGATGGGAACATCATCGTGTTCCCAACTCGTTGATTGATAACGAGTTTTCCGCACTCGGCGAACCGAGATGGACATAATTATGGACTGAAAAACCACGCTTGGTCAACGCGCGCTCCGAGCAAGTCCAGTGCGAGCCATGGACAGCCAGCAGTAGCCAATGTACCCGAGCGCTCAACGTCACGAGGCCGGTTCATCTCCCTTTGGCAGGAACTCCTCGCGGGCGCGCTGCAGAAACCGCTTCATGGGCTCAGAGGGTTCGGCGCTGCGGCGCAGCAGGTAGGTGGACAGCATGGGCGGCGTGCCGGCCAAGGGGCGAACGGTTATGTCGGGGCGGTTCAGGGTCTGCACCTGCGAGGCAATGGCGAAACCTAGGCCATAACCGGCACCGACCAGAGTCAGCATCACGCCTAGGCTCGTCACCTGATCTACCAGCTTGAGCGGCTTGGACGCACCTTGAAGCACCGCCTGGATCTGGTGGTGGCAGCCCGATCCCGCGTCCGGATGGCACAGTACCAACGGAAACTTCAAGGCTTCATCCAATGGCACTTCCGCGTGCGCCAACAAGGGGTGGCGCACGGGCACGATCACCGACAGAGGATCGGTCCACACGGGCTCGGCGACAAGGCCTTCGCTCACCGCGTCCGACAGCGCAAAGCCGATGTCCAGCAGATCGTTGTGCAGGCCCTTGAGCTGCTGCGCGAAAGGCAGCTCGAAGACGCGAATCTCCAGTTCGGGCTCTTCCTCGCGGCTGCGCGCCAGCAAGGTGGCAATGTGGGGCTGCGCCAAGCTGTCGCAGATGGCGATGCGCAGATAACCCTGATAGCCCTGCGCCGCCGCCTTTGCGGCACTCACCGCCTGCTCCACGGTGGCCAGCACACGCCGGCACTCACCGAGGAACACTTGACCGGCCCAGGTCAGTCGCGTCTGGTGCGCGCTGCGGTCGAACAACTGCACGCCGAGCGTGGCTTCGAGATTGCGCATTGCGCGCGACACAGGCGATTGTTCTACGCCAAGGCGCTCGGCCGCTCGCGCGAAATGCAGTTCTTCCGCGACCGCAACGAAATAGCGCAGTAGTCTGAGTTCCAATGCGGCCTCCTGTTTGCCTCGTTCCTGGCCTGCGTCCACCTCATGCGGATTGCGCCTCGCTTTCTCCTTCGATGATTGGCAAGAGGTTCCGGCGTTGCATGCTTGCCTATTCGGATAGGCAGATCGCATCCGAAAATTACGGAGGTTGAGGCGGAACGCTACCTGGCCGAAGACCTGAGAACCTCAATCGCCGCGACGCTGCACTACCGCCTGATCCACAGGTTCAGTTCAATCAATTCCCGGGTTGTAGCTCCACACGCACCTCGCGCGATTTGCCGGCCCGCTCCACTGACAAGACCACCACATCGCCGACCTTCCTGTCGTCTAGCCGCGCGAGCAGCTTGGCCACATCGTCCGTCGCCTGGCCATCAACATCGATGATGCGGTCGCCCGGCACGATGCCTTGCGGCGTGACTTCGACACCCGCGAGGCCGGCCTTGTGCGCTGCCGAACCAGGGGTAACACGCAACACGAACACGCCCTTGCTTCCAGTCAGCGCCAGCAGGCGCTGATTGAGCTGTTCGTCCACCTCAATGCCCAGCGCCGGACGGATGTACTTACCGGTCTTGATGAGTTGCGGGACTACGCGCATGACGGTGTCCACCGGCACGGCGAAACCAATCCCGGCCGAGGCGCCGGAGGGGCTATAGATCGCCGTGTTGATGCCGATGAGCCTTCCTGCCGAATCGAGCAGCGGCCCACCGGAGTTGCCAGGGTTGATGGCGGCGTCGGTCTGGATCAGGTGATCGATGGCCGGGCCGCCCGCTTCTCCGGGTAACGAGCGGTCGAGCGCGGAGACGATGCCGGTGGTGAGCGTCCAGTCCAGGCCGAAGGGGTTGCCGATAGCGAACACCTTCTGACCCACCTTGAGGTCGGCACTGGTGCCGACCGGCACGGCCGGCGGGCGCTTGAAACCGACGCCGATCTTGAGCACAGCGATGTCGTGCGCGGGGCTCGTCCCCACCAGCGCGGCCTGGTAGTCGCGGCCATCGGCGAGTTTGACGGTGGCTTCGGACGCGCCCTGGATGACGTGGAAGTTGGTGACGACGTGGCCGGCGTCGTCCCAGATGAAGCCCGATCCCGTGCCACGAGGCACGGAGAAGACATTGCGCGTCCAGACGTCGCGCACCAGCTGCGCGGTGGTGATGTAGACCACCGAGGCGCGTGATTTTTCGAACAGTTCGATGGTGGCCTTTTCGTCCGCCGCCAAGTCGCCGCGCGCCGTCACGGTGCGTTCTGCCGCCTCGCGCGGAGTGAACCATGCCTCGATGGCGGGCAGGAACTGCCACAGCAGCATGAGCGTGGCAATACAGGCGGTGATGAAGAGCCAGCGCCGGATGAAGGGATCCGGTGCGGGGCGTGGGTACGGGTCAGGGTAGGCCATGAGAAGTCTCCTGTTGATAGACAATCAGCGCCATAGCCCGCTCGGGCGCCAGCGCGGCGGGCGCGGCGTCACAGCGGATTCCGGCAAGAAATGGGGCGCGTGAAACGGCAAGGCTGTTGCTGGTCCAGGCGCCAACGTCAGCAGGCGTGAGATGCGATCTTGCGTTGCCGGATGCGTGCGCAACCAGGAAGGCTCGGGATTGCCCCATCCCGGCCACAGCCAGGCACGCCAGGAGCGACTGACCCGCTCGATCTTCGCCAGCGCGGACGCCAGCCCTTGCGGGTCGCCGGTCAGTTCCGCCGCGAGGCGGTCAGCGTCGAACTCACGCACGCGAGACAAGCCGAGCTGTGCGAGCAGGGCCAGCTGGGGCGATGCGGCCAATAACAATAGACCAGGCCAATTGACCGCCACCGCGCCGGCCAGCAGTGCGGGCAAGCTGAACACAATAGCGATCTGTCCGACCATAGCCAGCAGGCTCGTGAGGCGACTGACGGAATCCGCCAGCCCCATGACACGCAGATCCTCATTGGCGATGTGCGCGACCTCGTGCGCGAGCACACCCGCGAGCTCGCGTGGGCTCAGGCTGCGCAGCAGGCCATCGGTGAGGGCGATCGATGCATGCTGCTTCGAGCCGGTGGCGAAGGCGTTGACGACGGCACTGGGCACGTAGTGCGGCACCGGCGTGGCGGGCAAACCGGCACGGGCGGACAGCTCGCGCAACAGGGCCCAAATCTCGGGGGCTTCGTGCGGGTGCAAAGCCCGTGCGCGGTACAGGCGCAAGGTCAAGGCGGATGCGGCTGCCGGTTCCAGCAACAACGTGCCTGCAACTGCAAACAGCGCGAGCCACAGGCCGCTTTCCCCGAACAGCAGGCTTCCTGCGGTGGCTGCGATCCCGATCAGGGTCAGGACCAACAGCCCAGTCTGCAGGCGGTTGAGCCAGCGGTGTTGCAACAACGCCGCGCGCGGGTCACCGGGATGATGACGGGTCATGCTCAGATGTCTCGGCGACGCGGTCGTCGCGCTCGCGCATCAGCCAGTAAGTGGCACCGAGCGCCAGTGTGGCTCCTGCAAGCGCGGCGATTTTGGCGGGACTCGTGTCGGGGTCGAGGACCACGAACTTGCGTGCCAGCGCGATCAGACCGATGAGGATCACGGTCTTGACCTGGACGATGCTGTCCCGACGCAGCGCCACGCGCACGATGGAATGCTTGAACTCCATCGCAATCAAAAGCGTCATGATCATGCCGAACACGCTCTGGAACACCTTGTGGTCCAGGGGATTGAAGGCATCGAGGACCAGCAGCGTGAAGACGATAGAGATGAGCTGGAGAAGCGACACCACGATGATGACGGCAATCACCGCCGACAGCATGAGCGCGATGACCCGCTCAAAGCGCTCGTAAAAACTCATGATGGCCCACTGGTCACGCAAGACCTGAAATGGGTTGAGGCGTGTTGATTTCATGAAGATGGACTCCCTGCAAAATTGTCGCTGTCGGGACGATGGCGCATTGCACTGATGTTTCGTTCGACTATCTCGGCCGGCATGTCCAGCGCCGACATTACCTGTTCCGTCAACCCAAGGGCTGCGGCAAAGGACTGCTGATAACCCAGCAAGGTGGGTACTCTGAACGCAGCCGTCACCACGGCCGCCACACTGCACCCCACTAGCATTATCAGCGTGACGCTCAGCAGGCTCTGCATCGATCAGCGCCCAACCTGCGCCTTTGCCCAGCGCACGATGTCCTGCGCGCCCATGGCGCCCGCCTGACGCCCGATCTCCCGCCCACCTTGGAACAGGGCCAGCGTCGGAATGCTGCGGATACCGAACTGCGCGGCCAGGTGCGGCTCAGCCTCGGTGTTCACCTTCGCCAGCCTGATCCAGGGTTCGAGCTGGCGCGCCGCTTGCTGAAACTGCGGTGCCATCATCTTGCAAGGCCCGCACCACGGCGCCCAGAAATCGACAAGCAAAGGAAGATCGCTGCGCTCCACGTGGCGCCCGAATGTCGCCGTGGTCAACTCGATGGGCTCGCCCGTGAACAAGGGCTGCTGGCAGCGGCCACAGTTAGGTTGATCCGCGAGCTTGGCGGCCGGCACACGGTTGATGGACTGGCAATGCGGGCAGACGATGTGAAGGTGTTCGCTCATGGTGTGGCCCCTTGGGATGTAGAGAGTGAGGTTTCGGACTGGGGGGGCGCCGACTCGCGGGATTCGGACTTCAGTCCCTGGGTCAGCTGACGGATGTCGTTTTCGTCCAGGGTTTCCCGCGCCAGCAGTTCGCGCGCGCAGCGCTCCAGCACCGCGCGGTTGGTATCGAGAATCTGGTAGGCGCGCTCGAACACGCCCATCACGATGTCGCGGATCGCCTGATCGATGCGCGCCTGGGTGGATTCCGCCACCCGGCAGCCACCTTGGGCCAGCTCGGGGACGTCGAGAAAACGCGGCCGCTGCGCCTCAAACGCGATGTAGCCGAGTCCCTCGTCCATGCCAAAGCGGGTGATCATGTCGCGCGCGATGTCGGTGGCCCGCGCCAGATCGTCTGCGGCACCGGTCGACAGTTCGCCAAACACCAACTTCTCTGCGGCGCGCCCGCCCAACAGTACGGCGATCTTGTGCTCCAGATCGGCGCGCGTCATCAGGAACCGGTCCTCGGTGGGGCGTTGCAGGGTGTAGCCGAGTGCACCGATGCCACGCGGAACGATTGAAATCTTGTGTACCGGATCGGTGCCGGGCAGCGCCAGCGCCACCAGCGCATGCCCCATCTCGTGATAGGCCACGGTTTCCCGCTCCTTGGGATTGAGCACTCGGTTCTTCTTCTCCAGGCCCGCCACGATGCGCTCGATGGCGGCGGTGAAATCCTGCAACTCCACGGCGGACGCTTTGCGCCGGGTCGCGGCCAGCGCGGCCTCGTTGACCAGGTTCGCGAGGTCTGCACCCGAAAAGCCCGTGGTCAGCGCAGCCACCTGTTCCAGATCGACATCGTGGGCCAGGGTGATCTTCTTGACATGGACCTTCAGGATATCCAGGCGCCCTTTCTTGTCGGGGCGGTCTACCAGCACCTGACGGTCGAAGCGGCCGGCGCGCAGCAAGGCCTGATCCAGGATCTCCGGCCGGTTGGTCGCTGCAAGGATGATCAGTCCGACCGAGCTGTCGAAGCCATCCATTTCGGTGAGCAACTGGTTCAGCGTCTGCTCACGCTCGTCGTGTCCACCGATCGGTCCTCCGACACCGCGTGCACGGCCCAGGGCATCGAGCTCGTCGATGAAGATGATGGCCGGCGCCTGCCCGCGGGCCTGCTCGAACAGGTCGCGCACGCGCGCTGCACCCACGCCGACGAACATCTCGACGAACTCCGAGCCGGAGATAGAGAAGAACGGTACCCCGGCCTCGCCCGCCACGGCCTTGGCCAGCAGGGTCTTGCCCGTGCCGGGCGGGCCCACCAGCAACACACCTTTCGGGATGCGCGCGCCGAGGCGGCCGTAATCCTGCGGGTTCTTCAGGAAGTCGACGATTTCGACCAGCTCGGCCTTGGCCTCATCGACACCCGCGACATCGGCGAAGGTGACGCCCGTGTTCGTCTCCATGAACACCTTGGCGCGACTCTTGCCGATGCTCAGGAAGCCGCCCATGCCCTGCTTCTCGGCGAAGCGGCGGAACAGGAAGAACCAGACGCCGAAGAAGGCCACCGCCGGCAGAATCCAGGAGAGCACATCACGTAGCCAGGTGCTTTCCACCACCCGCGCGTAAGGCACGTCGTAATTGGACAGCCGCTCGGCCAGGTCGGGTTCGACGCGAGTGGCCACGATGGTGGTCTTGCCCCGGCTGTCCGGCGATTTCAGGCGCCCGGTGACCGTGCGGTCCGACACCAGCACTTCGGCGACGCGCCCCTCGGCCAGCGCCTTCTCGAATTCGCTGTAGGGCACGGGCTCGACGGTCTTGGCCGCCTGCCAGTAGTTCTGCAGCGTCAGCAGCAACAGGCCGGCGACGATCCAGTAGCCAATGTTCCATTGATCTTTCTTTTCCATGGGCCATGTTCCTCACAAGTCGTGTCGCTAGAGAATGGGGGTGAACAGACGGGCCACCCCGTCGCGCAAGCGGATGGCCAGCGGGTGGGCGCGCAACGCCTTCGCCGATATCTCGTCCGCCGCATCACGGGCGGCATCAAAAAGGGATGACAGCCGCGTAGACAGCGCGGTGTCGTACACCTCCACATTGAACTCGAAGTTGAGGCGCAGGCTGCGCGCATCCCAATTGGCCGAACCAAGGCAGCACCACTGGCCGTCTATCAGCATCAGCTTGCTGTGGTCGAACGGGCCAGGCCGTTCGAAGATGCGCACACCGTGCTCCAGCACCTGCCAGTAGTGGGCGCGCGCGGCCCATTGCACCGTGGGATGGTCGCCGTTTGCGGGCGTCAGCACCTCGACGCGCACGCCGCGCAACGCGGCCGTGCTCAGCGCCGCGATCATCGGCTGATCGGGCACGAAGTAAGGTGTCCAGATGCGCACCGAATGCTTCGCGGCGCTCAAAGCGCCCATGAAGGTCCAGCGCATCCGGTCCAGGGCCTCATCGGGACCGGCCTCGATGCCGCGCGCCCAAGAGGTTCCTTGCTCATCAGCCGTTACGGGCGGTTCGCCCCAGAAACCCTTGCTGAGCCGCTCGCCCGTGGTATCGCACCAATCATCGGTGAAGCACCGCATCAGATGCGCAATCACCGGCCCGCGCAGACGAAAGTGCAAATCGTGACAGGCCTGGCCCGGCGCATCGGGCCGCCAATACGGGCTGAAGATGTTCATGCCGCCGGTGAAACCCGTCTTGCCATCGATCACCAGCAGCTTGCGGTGATTGCGCAGATGCGCGCCATGCAGGCGCGCGGGAATCAACGTCGGGTTGAACGTCGCCGCCGGAACGCCGGCGCGTTGCAAGGCGCGGTAGGCGCTGCGGGGCCTCCAGCGGGCATAGACGTCGTCGATCAGCACCCGCACTTGCACGCCGCGCTCATGAGCCCGGCGCAGCGCATCGACGAACTGCGCCCCGATGCCTTGGCTGTCGAAGATGTACGAAGCCAGCGCGACGCTGTGCCGCGCCGACTCGATGGCAGCGAGCATGGCCGGGTAGGCCTGCTCGCCATCGACGAGCGGCTCGATGCGGTTGCCGCTGGTCAGCGACTGGCCGGTGGCACGTCCCACCAGGTGCGCCAGGCCGGCAAACGGCGCCGATACGGCCTGGGGCATCGTAGGCGCGAGGTCCTGCCGAACAGCAGGATCTGCCCCCGGAAACAGCCGCCGCGCCCGCCGCTGGTAACGGTTGATGCCGAACAGCCCATACAGCAGCGAACCGCCCAGCGGCAACAGCGCGATCAGCAGCACCCACAGCGTGGCCGATCGAGGGTCACGCTTGTAGATGACCGCGTGCCCCGCTGTGGGGATAGCGACCGCCAGCGACACGAGGGTGGCTGCCCATGTCAGCCCGTTGGGGTCGGACACGACAGCCTCCCCATGACTCAAGATTCGCCGCCCGCTGACTTCTTCTTGCGCGCAGGCTTGCTCGCGTCGCTCGGCGGCGTCTCGGCCACGTTCGCGGCATCGGGCTTCTCAGGCTCGGCCGGCTTCGCGGGTGGCTCCTGGCGCTCGAAAACCACCCGTTCGGCCTTGTCGTCCCAGCGGGCGCTGGCGTGATCGGCCTTGCCGATACCGCCACCCAGCATCTCGCGCGCCAGAGCAGTTTCCAGCTCGCTGCGGATCAGCCGCTTGAGCTCACGCGCGCCGAACTCGGGCTTGTAGCCTTCCTCCGCGAAGTGATCGATCAAGGTCTGATCGAAGGTCAGCGTCACGCCCTGGCTGGCGGCGTTGCGGGCCACACGATCGAGCTGCAGGCCGACGATATGGCGGATCTCCTCCTTGCCCAGCGCATGGAAGACGATGATCTCGTCGATGCGGTTGAGGAACTCGGGGCGGAAGTGTCCGCGCAGCACGTCCATCACCTCGGACTTGGTCTTCTCGTATTCCTCGCCGGCGGCGCCACGGGCCTTCAGCCGACGCTGGATGATGTCCGAGCCCAAGTTCGAGGTGGCGATGATGATGGTATTGGTGAAATCCACCACCCGGCCCTTGCCGTCGGTGAGCCGCCCGTCGTCGAACACCTGCAGCAGGATGTTGTAGACGTCGGGGTGAGCCTTCTCGATCTCGTCCAGCAGCAACACGCTGTAGGGTTTGCGCCGCACCTTCTCGGTGAGCTGGCCACCCTCGTCGTAGCCGACGTAACCCGGAGGCGCCCCCACCAGGCGTGCCACGGTATGGCGTTCCCCGTACTCGGACATGTCGATGCGCAGCAGCGCACCTTCATCGCCATAGATGGACTCGGCCAGCGCCTTGGCGAGCTCGGTCTTGCCCACGCCGGTCGGCCCGAGGAACAGAAAAGTCGCCACCGGCTTGCTGCCTTCGCGCAGGCCCGCGCGCGACAACCGCACGGCATCGGCCACCGCGCGCACTGCTTCGTCCTGGCCCACCAGGCGCTCGTGCAGCCGCTGCTCCAGATGCAGCAGCTTCTCGCGTTCTTCCACCGTCAGCTCGTTGACCGGAATGCCGGTCAGGCGCGAGACGATCTGCGCGACATGCTCGGCCTTGACTTCGGCGCTGCCCGAGGCGCGCTCGCGTTCCCATTCCTCGACGAGCTTCTTGAGTTCAGTCTCCTTGGCCTCGATGCGCTTGCCCAGCTCGGCGGCCTTGTCGTACTGCTTGCGCGAGGCCACATAGTCCTGCTCACGCCGCAGCTGGTGCAGTTCGGACTCCAGCTCTTGCACCGCCACCGGGCGGGCCGTGGCCGACAGCTTCACGCGTGCGGCCGCCTGGTCGAGCAGGTCGATGGCCTTGTCAGGCAAAAAGCGCGCGGTGATGTAGCGGTCCGACAACTCGGCGGCGGCGATGATCGCATCCTCGGTGATGCTGACCTTGTGGTGCGCCTCGAAGGTGTCGCGCAGGCCGCGCAGGATCATCATGGTCTGCGCTATCGTCGGCTCGGGCACCATCACCGGCTGGAAGCGACGCTCCAGCGCGGCGTCCTTCTCGATGTACTTCTGATACTCGTTGAGCGTGGTAGCGCCGATCAGGTTCAGTTCGCCGCGCGCCATCATCGGCTTGAACACGTTGGCCACGTCCAGCCCGCCTTCGCCGCCACCCTGGCCTGCACCGACGATGGTGTGCACCTCGTCGATGAAGAGAATCAGCTCGCCCTGGTGCTCGGTCACTTCCTTGAGCACCTTCTGCACGCGCTCCTCGAACTCGCCGCGGTACTTGGCGCCTGCCACCATGGCGTTGATGTTGAGTTCGACCAGACGCTTGTCGCGCAGCGTCTCGGGCACTTCGCCGGCGACCATGCGCTGCGCCAGCCCTTCGACGATGGCGGTCTTGCCGACGCCGGGCTCGCCGATCAGCACCGGGTTGTTCTTCTTGCGCCGGGCCAGCACTTCGATGGTCGTCTCGATCTCCTGCGCGCGGCCGATGACCGGATCGAGCTTGCCCTCGCGCGCCATCTTGGTGAGGTCGCGCGAATACTTGTCGAGTTCCGGCGTGTTGGTCGGCGTCTCGGCGCGGCCATCCTCGGCCCCTTTGCCGACCACCTTGCTTACCTGCTGGCGCAGCGCTTGCGGCGTGAGGCCGTAACGGCGCAGCAGGTTGGCCGCCAAACCTTCGCCTTCCTCGGCGAGCCCGATCAGGAAATGCTCCGGCCCGACATAAGAGTGGCCGAGTTCGTTGGAGGCCACGAAAGCACGGCTGAGCGCGTCCTTGACCCGGGGCGACACGCCGATCTCGCCCTCGAACGGCTTATCGCCGCGCTTGGCTTCGGATTCGATCTGGCGCTTGAGGTCATCGACCTTGATCTTGAACTGCCCCAGGATGGTCTTGACCACGTCGCTGTCGGATAGCGCCAGCAGCAGGTGTTCGGTATCGACTTCGGCGCGCCCGAACTCTGCAGCGTGTCGGGCGGCCTCCTGCAATAGGGCCTCGGACTGTTCGCTGATACGGCTGGCGAGCCCACTGCCGCGACGGCGCGCGGTGCCCGTACCGGCCGGGGCGGGTTCGCCGAACGAGGCATCGACGACCTCGTCGGTATCGGCCGCCATGGACGGTGCGTCGTCACCGATGCGGAAGAAGTCGCTGCCAAGGAAGTCTTCGAACAGCCCGCTGCGCGAGCCGAACAAGGCTTCCAGCGGTGAGACGGTGCGCTTTTGCTGGCGCACCAGTTGGCGATAGTGATCGTCACACAACAGCATGGTGCTGTGGCGACCATTGAGATTGGCTTCCACCCGCACCGTGGCGGGCTGGCCGCAGACTTGGCATTGTTTTCTGGCCATGCTGATGCTCCTGTAAAGATTGATCTGACGAGGCACCGCCGATCACGGTGCCTCATCTCTTTGTGGTTTTTGAGAAAAACGCGCTGCCCCGCGTCAGCCGTTGATCGGGATCGAGCGCCCCTGCTTGGGCGTACTGGCCTCGCGCTTTTCCATCGTGATCGTGAGCACGCCGTTCTTGAAAGCGGCCTTGATCGTGTCCTGGTTGGCATCGGCCGGCAGGTTCAGAGCGCGCTGAAAGCTGCCGTAGGAGCGCTCCACCCGGTGGAAACCGCCGTCTTTCGTTTCCTGCTCCTGACGCTTTTCACCGCGCACCAGCAGCACGTCGTTGTCGAGCGTGATCTGGATGTCTTTTTCCTCGACGCCGGGTACTTCCAGGGCGATCTTGTACTGCTTGTCGGTCTCCTGGATGTCCAGCGCCGGCTTCAGCATGCCCGGCCAGTCCGACGGCCAGCGTGGCATGGCCAGCGTCGGGAAACCGAAGCCTCGAAACGCGTCGTCGAACAGGCGGTCGATCTCGCGATGCAATTGCAGGATGGGACTGACGGGCCCACCCGCCACCGGCAGGTCATTGCGCTGCACCGGCAGCGAGGCAGTGCTCTGTTGTTCTTCCTGCTCCTTCTTGAACCAGTTCCAGGGAGCCAATTTCTTGAAATCAATGTCCATGTCACACCTCCAGAAGAAAAATTGAAGACTCTCGCTCACTCCGTTTGCCTGCGGCGACGGACAGCGCGCCCAGACGACACGGAGTGTTCCGCTGACTTTGGCTGCTCATCTGTGCGTATCACCTCCTTCTTTCTGCCTGCTTGGATCTGATCATTGATCCATCGATCGATTTCACTTTGACGAAACCGCCACGTCCCGCCGACCTTGAAGGCCGGAATCTCCCCGTGCGAGGCGAGCCGGTAAAGCGTCCGCTTGCCGACTTTCAAGTAGGCAGCCAACTCGTCGAGTGTGAAGATCGCCTGCTGGCGCGCTGTCATACCACCCCCACAAGTTCCGTCGTCACGCGGCCTCGCCTGAGGAAATTCTTGCAAGACTTTGCAAGATATTGCGCCTAACATGCCGAAAGTCAAGAGTCAACATCCAGCGATCTGCTGGCCGATTGATGTGACTCAATCGTAAGCAGCCAGGAAACAAATGTTGGCTGCCACCGCGATGGTGCTCCCCAAGTCATCAATCTGCAGCCATGTGAAAGGGGAAGTCCATGAACGAGATTGCCCGAGTCGGGGTGGATCTGGCCAAGCGGGTTATCTAGGGAAACGCTGATCAAGCACCCGCGCCGGCGCGAGAGCGCCTTGTGCGGGGCGAAACGCAGCGTTTTGGCGCAGTTTGCGGCCTCGAGGGCCTTGCTGGCGGGCCCTTCGGCGCCCGCCCGGGCCATGATGGGCCCACTACGGGCGCAACAATGCCGGCACGCGCCGTGCGGCCATGTACAGGTTGACCATCGCCAGCGCCGTGAAGGCGCGGTTGGCGTTCTTGGCCAGGCCGCGGTAGCGTACCTTGGCGAACCCCCACAGGCGCTTGAGCACGTGGAAGGGGTGCTCGACGCGTGCGCGGGTGCGGCTCTTGGTGCGGTTGCGCAGCCGCTCGGCCTCGTCCTCGCCGCCGGGCTTGCGCACGCGCCGGTTCGTGAAGTCGCGCGCCTGCGGTGCCGCAGCCTTGATGATGTCCCCACAGCCCTGGTAGCCGCGGTCGCCGTACACGCGCCTTTCCGCACCGTGCAGCAGCTCGGGCAGCGGGTGCTTGTCGTGCACGTTCGCGCTGGTGACCACGGCGCTGTGCACCAGCCCGGTCTTGCTGTCGGCACCCACGTGCACCTTCATGCCGAAGTGCCACTGGTTGCCCTTGCGGGTTTGCTTCATCTCGGGGTCGCGCTGCTGCTCGGCGTTCTTGGTCGAACTCGGCGCGGCGATGATCGTGGCGTCCACGATCGTGCCCGCGCTCAGGCGCAGGCCGCGTTCCTGCAGGATGCGGCCCACCTCGGCGAAGATGGCCCGACCCAGATGGTGCCGCTCCAGCAGGTGGCGAAACTTCAGAATCGTCGTCGCATCGGGCACCGGCTCGCGCCCCAGGTCGATACCGGCGAAGGCGCGCAGCGCTGCCGAGTCGTACAGCGCTTCCTCGCACGCAGCGTCGGCCAGGTTGAACCAGTGCTGCAGCAGGTGGATGCGCAGCATGCGCTCCAGACCCACGGGAGGACGGCCGTTGCCAGGCTTGGGGTAGTGCGGCTCGATCAGCGCCACCAACCTCTCCCACGGCACCAGTGTCTGCATCTCGGCCAGGAACGCGTCGCGCCGGGTGGGCTTGCGGAAACGCTCGAATCCCGCGGACGCATCGGCCGCCGCTGCCAAGGTCATCTGCTTCATGACCGCAATCGTCGACGCCCGCTTCGACTGCGGCAAGACGGGCTACTACGAAGCGCGGGACTTGATCAGCGTTTCCCTAGGTGCATGCGGTGGATGCGCGCGTGGCGGTTGCCAAGGCGCTGGCCGCTGACAAGTTTGCGGCCTGGTGCGCGGAGCTGCCTCCCGGCTGCCTGGTGGCCCTGGAGGCCTGCGGCGGTGCGCATCACTGGGCACGCAAGCTGCGCGGCTATGGGCTGGATGCGCGGCTGATTGCAGGCCACTTCGTCACGCCCTACCGCATGGCCGGCAAGGGACGCAAGAACGGTGCGGCCGATGCCGCAGCGATCTGCGAGGCGGCAACCCGCCCGCACATGCGCTTCGTGCCGGTGAAGCCGCCGGCGCAGACGCTGCTGGCCAGCCATCAGCTACGCAAACCTCCCGATTCACTCACGCAGCTTATTCCTGCTTGCCTAGGGACGACCATGTAAGCGGCAGATGGTCGGAGTCCTTTGCGACCAGCACCTACGCGAGCAGCCCGGAGGTGGGGATGCCCTTGGCGATGATCTCCGCCGGGACCGGCGCCTGGGTCAGCGTTCGGCACCTATGCGCAGGTCCACTTGCTGCGGATGTGGCACTCGACCGTGAACACGCCCGGCGTGTAGTCCAGCTTCTCGCTGATGCGCTTGAGCGCACAGCCGCACGCGCAGCGGGTGTTCTCGGGCTCGTGGTGGCAGTCCACGCGCGGCAGGTCCGCCGGCAAGGCGGTGCGCTTAGGCATCGCGCCAGGCTTAGCCGGCGGCTTCTTCTTGCCCAGCAGTTCCTGGAGCTGCGCCTCAGCCGCGGCAAGGTCGGCGTCCAGAGCCTCGTCGAACAGCGCGCGTTGTTCGGCATCGAGCTGCTCGCTCTTCTTGCCGAACTTCAGGCGTCGCAGCTGGGCGATCTCGAACGAGAGCTTCGCCGTAGGCGCTGACATGGGCGAAAAGCATCCGAGCATCACCCCCCAGGATGGCTCTCATCTCGATACAGAGGTGAATCCTCCGCACTATTCGGCTCCCTACGATGATATGGACTGATCACATCGGTAGGGAGAAAGCATGAACTTACGCCATCTTCGCTGCTTCATCGCCGTAGCCGAGGAACTGCACTTCGGCCGGGCTGCTCGACGGCTGCACATCGAACAGTCTCCACTGTCGCGCACGATCCGCCAGATGGAGGCGGATTTAGGGGTGCCGCTGCTCAACCGCTTGCCACGCAGTGTTCGTCTCACACCGGCGGGACAGGTCTTCCTCGAAGAAGCCCGGCGCGTACTGCTGGCCTTCGAGCAAGCGCAGACCAAGGCACGCGCCGCAGCGAACCAGCGGAACACGCTGCGCATCGCACTATCTGGTGACATGGGGCAGGCCCGCTTGTCGGCGTTGCTTGCGCTTTGCCGCGAGGAGGCACCACAGGTCGGCATTCGGATATTTGAAACGCCACTGGCGCAGTTGGTGACTGGACTGCGCAACGACTTGTATGACGCAGGTTTTGCATTGGCTGGTGAAATGGACGCCGGCATCGTCGCCATGCCGGTGTGGCGAGACCCGCTGGTGGTGGCTTTGCCCGCCAGGCATCCGCTGCTGGCTTTCAAGGAAGTGCCGCTGGAGGAAGTGGCGAGCTATCCGCTGGTGCTGTGCGATCCCCAGGTCTGCGAAGGTTGCAGCCGGCAGCGCGAACGGCTGCTCCGCACGGTGGATGCGCCGCCGACGGTAGCCGAGTACGTCAAGACCCATTCCCTGATGCTGGCCCTCGTGGCCGCCGGCTACGGCGTGGGCTTTTCGAGCGCGGCGCATCTGGCGGGTTGCCATCAGGCCGATGTCGTCGTGCGGCCGCTGGCCGACGAGACCGCTTCGCTGACGACCTATCTACTGCGACCCGAAGGCGAAATCATGGAGCCGCTGCGGCAGTTCATCGACCGCGTGGAGCGTGTCGGACGCCCGCAAGGCACCGATCAACGCCCGATGTGACGCGGGGATTTTGGACGGTACGATTCCCTTTCGGTCTGGACCTTGACCCGCATTGCATCGGCGGCCGACCTTTTGCGTCACGGGCATGGATGGCGAATCGGGCCTATCCACCCGGCATCAAGCAAGGCACCTTCAAGCTGTCGAGGTCACAGCAGTGACGCAGAACGCATGAGCCCTTGCTGGATGCAAACCGGCTCAGCCGGAAGTCGCATTGGCGCTTTACCCCGCCCGTATTCCTACGAAAACTTTGCCCTGGTTTTCCGGTAAAGCGCAGCATCCCTTCCTGATCGAACTTGGATGCGCGGCTTTTCAGACCGTTGCGCCGGTAACAAGATTTTTCGCAGGTGCATTATGGTTGAGGTGTAGCGGGCACCGCAAGGAGGTTTGCCCCCTGCGTAACGCTCGGCGACATCGCCGCACCCAACGTCCACCACGATGCCGACCGGCTCGCGCTTCATCGGGTTCTTTGGGCAATCGCTGCGCCCATGTGGGCCGCGCGCGCTTGCCATGTGTCGATCCGACGATGGGAAGAGCGCGATATGCCGAAATCGAGCAGCCACGCCTTTGGCGCAAAGACGTACTACCGACCGATCGAGGCGGCCGTCCGCTGGTGCGGTCTCCTGCGCTTCGAGCAGCGTATTCTGGAAGCGCTGGAGCAGCGTGCCATGCCGGAGCCCGGCGAATTCCCGCGCTGGCCGCTGCTGCGCCTGTATGCCGAGCGCATCTTCGACGCGCTGACGCATGGCGAATTGCTCGGTGGCAAGGCCGGCATCGTGCTGGACTCGCAGCGGCCGGCGCTCGACGACCCCGAGTTGACCGTGCGCCACGTGGACTTGAAAGCGTGGATGTCGCAGTTCTACCCCGGCGATCGGCCGGGGTTTTTGTTTGACGGCATCGAACGCGCGGTGCATCCGGCGGTGAGCGTGGACACGCTCAACATTCTGCTGGCCGATCGCGAAGCAGCGAAGTCGCAACTTGCCGAACTTGCCCTGGTGCATGAAACGCTGCGCACCGCGCACGAAGCACTGGCGAAGGAACATGCCACGCGCGCGGCCAACGACGAACAGGCGCGCGAGCCTGGCCTGCGCAGCGAGACGACTTACCTCAACATCATCGGCGGACTGCTGACGCTGCTGCTGGGCAATTCGCCGTCAGGCGCGGCCTATTCGTCGTTCCGCAGCATGGATGCCGTGGTCAGCGCGCTGATCGCACACCATGAGGGGCGGCCGGGTCTCAGCGAGCGGACGCTGTGGAGCAAGCTCGCGCAGGCGCGGCGCCACCTGGAGGCGTCGCGCTGACGACGCGGCCAGCATGATGCCGATGCGGCGCACTGCAATTGCAGTCGCTGCTTCTGCAATTGCAGTGATTTCGGCGACCGCGGTGTATTGAATACGAGGCACTTTCCGAACAGCGCCAGTGAGCGTCAAGGAGTGTCTCTCATGTCTTCGCAGACCACCGCGCCGGCAGTGCCGGCCGAGCACCGCATCCTGCGCCGCGCCGAGGTCGAAGCCAAGACCGGCTTCAAGCGCGCGCACATCTACAGCCTGATGAAGGAAGGCAAGTTCCCCAAGGCGCTGCGCCTGGGCGTGCGCGCGGTGGGCTGGGACTCGGTGGAGATCGAACAGTGGATCGCCGATCGCCTCAAAGAACGCGCCTGACGCTTCTTCTCGGTTCATGCCATTCGACGAGGAGAAGCTCATGCAGGTGGTGTCCATCATTTCGACCAAGGGCGGCGTGGGCAAGACCACGACGGCGGCCAACCTGGGCGGCTTCATCGCCGATGCCGGGCTGCGCGTGCTGCTGCTGGATCTGGACGTGCAGCCCACGCTGTCGAGCTACTTCACGCTGGACGTGCGCGCGCCCGGCGGCATCTACGAGATGCTGGCCTTCAACGAACGGCGCATCGAGCAACTGGTGTCGCGCACCGCGATCGCGGGCCTGGACCTGGTGCTCTCCAGCGACGACCGCGGCGAACTGAACACGCTGCTGCTGCACGCTCCGGATGGGCGCCTGCGACTGCGCCATTTGCTGCCCGTCTTCCGCACGCACTATGACCTGCTGTTGATCGACACCCAGGGCGCGCGCAGCGTGCTGCTGGAGATGGCTGTGCTGGCGTCCGACCTGGCGCTGTCACCGGTGACGCCGGAGATTCTGGCCGCGCGCGAACTGCGCCGCGGCACACTGCAACTGATCGAGGACATCGCGCCGTATCGCCACCTGGGCATCGAGCCGCCGCCGCTGCGCCTGCTCATCAACCGTGTGCATCCGGTGTCGTCGAACGCGCGGCTGGTCCAGCAGGCGCTGCGACAGGTGTTCCAGGAACAGGCCGGCGTGCAGGTGCTGGACACCGACGTGCCGGCCATCGAAGCCTATCCGCGCGCTGCGACACGAGGATTGCCGGTGCATCGGGTGGAGTACCGGCGGCCAGCTGGGCGCACGGCGCCCGCGGCGCTGGACACCATGCGCACGCTGGCCGGCGAGCTGTTCCCCGCGTGGCGGGAGTGCTTCGCGCTGGTCACCGGCCGGGCCGATGCGGGAGGGGCCGGCCATGGCGAGCGCGCATGAACTGGCGCGCGGCCGCGAACGGCTGCGCGCGCTGATCGAGTTCGCGCTGGGCGAAGGCTGGCGCGTGGTGCGCACGTCCGGCGGGCACCTGAAATTCACGAAGCAAGGCTGCGCGTCGATCTACACCAGCTCGACGGCGAGCGACCACCGTGCTGACCGCAATGCCCGCGCGCAACTTCGCCGCGCCGACCGGCAGGCGCAGGAGAACAGCCGTGGCTGAGCTGACGCCGCAGGACATGGCTGCCAAGCTGCTGGCCACCGGCTTCGAGCGCAGCGGCCCTTCGGCCGCGACCTTGAGCGACCCCATCGCCGACACGCCGATGGTGGTGACGCTGGACCAGTTGCGGCCCTACGACCACGACCCGCGCGTGACGCGCAACCCGGCCTATGCGGAGATCAAGGCGTCCATCCGCGAACGTGGGCTGGACGCGCCCCCCGCGATCACGCGCAGGCCGGGCGAGGCGCACTACATCATTCGCAACGGCGGCAACACGCGGCTGGCGATCCTGCGCGAGTTGTGGAGCGAGACCAAGGAGGAACGCTTCTTCCGGATTGCGTGCCTGTTCCGCCCGTGGCCGGCGCGCGGCGAGATCGTGGCGCTGACCGGGCATCTGGCCGAGAACGAGCTGCGCGGCGGCCTGACCTTCATCGAGCGGGCGTTGGGCATCGAGAAGGCGCGCGAGTTCTACGAGCAGGAAAGCGGCCAGGCGCTGTCGCAGAGCGAACTCGCGCGGCGGCTGACTGCCGACGGTTATCCGGTGCCGCAGTCACACATCAGCCGCATGAACGATGCGGTGCGCTATCTGCTGCCGGCGATCCCGACGCTGTTGTACGGCGGATTGGGCCGGCATCAGGTGGACCGGCTCGCGGTGCTGCGCAAGGCGTGCGAGCGCACCTGGGAGCGGCGTGCGCTGGGCCGCACCGTGGCCATGGACTTCGCCACCTTGTTTCAGGACGTGCTGACGCAGTTCGACACACAGCCGGACGATTTCTCGCCGCAGCGGGTGCAGGACGAGCTGGTGGGCCAGATGGCCGAGCTGCTGGAGGTGGACTACGACACGCTGGCGCTGGAGATCAACGACAGCGAAAGCCGCCAGCGTGCGCTGACCAGCGAACCAGCGGTGCCGACGCCACCGGCAGCGCCTGTCGTGCCTGCTGCTCCTCCCCCGCCGGTCTCCACGCCTCAGCAGCCACCCGCCTCGTCTGTGCCGCGCGACGCCACGCCGGTCGCGCCTCCGGCGCCAGCAGCAACACCGCCTGCACCGACCGGAGCGCCGGAGGAACAGTACGGGCAACGCGACGAGCGTCTGCAAGGGCACATCGTGACACCGGCACCGACCACCGAGCGCCTGCTGTCCATCCAACGGATGGTCGCGGACCAGCTCGGCGACAAGCTGCCCGACTTCGAGGCCGACGCGCTGCGTGCGATCCCCGTGCAGGCTGGCGGGCTCTATCCCATCTCGGACGTCTGGTATATCGAGCCGGGGCTGGACGCGCCGGATCGCCTGCGCGTGCACATCGCGCAGTTCGCGCGCGAGATCGGCGAGGAAGCGGCGGTCGCCGACCACATCGAGGCCAGCGTCGGCGGCATCGGCTTCGTCTGCGTGGCACCGGCCGTGGGCCAGGCGAAGGCGCTGCCGGCGTTCGCGCGGGCGGTGCTGACCCTGCTGCATGTGCTGAGTGCGGCTCCGCCCTCCGCGAACGGATTGGACCGCGCGCGGCTGGCCGACGAGCTGGCGGCGCTGCTGCATGGCCACGGCGGCTCGGCCACACGCCTGAGCGATGCTGCGCTGGTGAAGCTGTTCCGTCTGCTGCGCCTGGCGCGCCGGCTGCTGGATCTGGAAGCCGGCGTAGCGAGCCAGGATTCCTGAGCGCAGGAGGCTCCCGCATGTCGGCACCGCACCCACTCAACCAGGCCGTGATCGCCCAGGCCCTGCATGACCTGCGCAACGGCCAGTTGCGCCGCTGCAAGGCCATGGGCTTCGGCGAGGAGGAGCTGGATGCGCTGAAGCACCCCGAACTCGTGAGCATGCTGGTGAATGCCACGGTGTCGTGGTGTTCGGTGTCGGTGAACCGGGAAGTGTTGAAGCGGCTGCTGAGCCAGGTGCACGACGTGGAGCGGGAGATCGCCACGGTGGACCGCATGCTGCGCCTGGGGGCGAGCACGGAGATGGTCAGCAAGTTCTACGGCCTCACGCATCAGGAAGTGGCGCTGCGCCGCGACATCCTCGGGCTGCCCAAGCGCAAGGGCCGGCATCCGGTGCTCGACGAGGCGCAGGACGTGGCCTTGTGGGAGCGCTGGAAGGCCGGCGTCTCCGAGCGCCATATCGCCCTGACCGACGACATGGCGATGCTGGCGCTGACCATGGATCTGGCCGAGGCGCTGAGCCTGCCGATGTCGGTGGTGTGGGCGGCGATACGCAACTGGATCGACCAGGGGCTGGTGTAGGCCATGACCACGGGTGGCGCACCACGGCGCGAAGGCCCGGTTGCGCTGTCGGCGTTGTTCGACGAGGCGCTGCGGCACCTTGAGCCGAAGGAACCGGCGCAGGGCACGGCGCCGAGCCAGGACGGCTTTCTCTACAGCGGCAACCGCCATGAGAGCGTGCCGCGCCGACTGTTCCTCGACCGGCGCCTGACCCCGCTGGAACGCAACGCCTGGCAGGTGTTCCGCCTGCAGCTCAACGACGACGGCGTGACCGCCTTTCCCACCTACGACCAGCTCCGCCCATATCTGGCGTCCATGCCCTGTGCGGCGCAAGCCTCGCACGAGACCGTGGCGCGCGCCTTGACGCTGCTGCGGCTGACGCGCTGGCTCAGCCTGGTGCGGCGGCGGCGCGATCCCAAGACCGGCCGCATCCAGGGGAACCTCTACGTGCTGCACGACGAACCGCTGTCGCCCTTCGAGGCGATGCAGCTCGACCCCGACTATCTGGGCCTGGTGAGCCAAGCGCTCACGCACGCGGCGAAGGCGGTGCAGGTCGTGGGCATGAACACGCTGCGGGAGATCGCCGAAGACCCGCTGCTCAGCGGGCGCACGCTGCCGACCCGCCTGCAGGTGCTCGCGCAGCGCATGGCACGGCATGGCTGGACGACGCCAGGTTATCCACAGGAGGGTGCGGACCACGAATCCGAAGAAGGCCAGGAAGCCCTGCTTCGGAATGGCGCGCGCCCGTCTTCGGAATCCGAAGCAGGGCCGAAACCCGCGCCGGACGGCTCTCTTCGGATTCCGAAGGAGGACCGTACAGTACGTAATGATCGTATAAATGAAGTACGTACAGTACCGCGCGCGAGGGCCTTGCAGAACCTGCGGCTGCCCGAGCGTTTCCTGCGCTTGAAGGACGAGCAGCAGGCCGGCGCGCTGGTGGCGCTGCAGCAGGTGGACGAGGCGCAGAGGCAGGCCGTTCTCGACGAGTGGGCGGCACGCTGCCACAACAGCGCGGTACGCAACCCGGCCGGCTACCTGTTTGGCATCATCCAGAAGGCGATCCGCGGGGAGTTCAAGGCCTGGGCCGGAGAAAGTGCATCGGCGGCGCCAGCGTCCCCGCCGTCGTCACCACCGGCATCCCGTGCGGCTGACCCCGAGGTGGCACGTGCCTACCTGGCACAGCTCCGAGAAGCCTTGCGTGATCGCTGATGTTGACTATCCCCAGGGGATAGCTGGAACAGACACCTTTCCGCCGCGCTCAATTGTCGTCCGCCGAACGACAGGCGAAACTGTCGCCTGTGAATCAGACGAGGACAGCCACGCACGAGCCCGGCCGATGATGGACATGACGACTTCCCCCGTCACAAACGTACTGCAACCACTGCAGCGAGACGTTCAGCGCTTGCTGGGCAGATGCCTGTTGCGCCTTCAACAATACGAGCGCCTCATGAAAGCCATCGTGGCGCACCACGAGATTTCAGGCCCGGCGCATTCGCTGGAGGCCATTCGCACAGCGCGGATCGAAGATGCCGCGACCAAGACCCTGGGCACGTTGGTCGGACAACTGTTTGGTTCGTATGTGGTCACCGATGGAAATGGTGGCAAGGAACGCGACAACGATCTTCCCGGCGACGTGATTTCCTTTCGCACGCGCGTGCAACTGAGCCTGTCTGCGCAGGACTACGCCAAGACCCAGGCCGACCTCAAAGACCTGGTATCGCTGCGCAACACCCTGGTGCACCACTTCATCGACCAGCACGATCTATGGACCGTGGACGGGTGTCGCGCTGCACAGGACGAACTCGGTTCCGCCTACACGCGCATCGATCAACACTTTGAGCAGCTGCGCGGCTGGGCCGAGCACATGGATCAGGCGCGGCGCCTGGCAGCGGAGTTCGTCCAGTCGGATGTGTTCCACGACCTGGTGGTCAATGGCATCGCGCCGGACGGCACGGTGGACTGGCCGGCCGCCGGCATCGTTCGCGCGCTGCGCGAGGCCGCCGCGCAGTTGGCCGTCGAGGGCTGGACACCCATTGCCGCCGCTGGCCGCTGGATCGCGGACCAGCATCCCGAGCAGCTTCCAGCCAAGTACGGCTGCAGCAGTTGGCGGCAGGTGGTGCACGAGTGCCGCCTGTTCGAGCTTCGCTACCGTGAGGTGGAGGGGCAACGGGCCGCCTGGTACAGACCTCGCGAGGCATAGCCCCGCAACGCGGTCTCACCTCCGCGCGAGCCGCGAACAACTCCGCCGAGCTATCCCCAGGGGATAGCCGGCACACACAGCCTTCCGTGCGGAACAAACCGGGCGCGCATGGGCTGCGGTTTGTTGACTGACAGCCTTCCGGCCGATGCCGATGCTGGCGACTCGCCCCTTCACCGCGAGTCGCTCCAATGGCCAACGAACGCACAGAACCCCTGCAACTGAATCTCGGATCGCTGCGCAGCGCGATGTCGCTGACGCTGCACACGCACCACGCTTCGCGCATCTGGCACGGCCGCGCGCCGACCGAGGGGCGCCCCGGCATCATCGGTCTCAACGGCTTCATCGGCGCCATGAACAAGATGAAGCGCGGCGCCGAGCAGGACGACCCGTACTCGGATTGGTGGATGTTGCGGATCGAGGACAAGCTCGCCGACACCAAGACCCGCCTGCAGACCCTGCGCGAACAGGTCGACCAGGCCCTGGCCGACGTGCCACCGGCGCTGTCGCTGGGCGAGAACATGAATGTGCAGCCGGTGAAGCTGCCGCTGTTCGTGAATGCACAGCTCGGCTTCATGGCGGTGTACCTGCTGGCCGACTACGACGACCTGGCGCGCAAACTCATCCTGGCGCACCACACGGCGCTGATCGACCGCAGCACCTTGGAGCGCTGGCTCAATGATGGCGCGCACGCGCTGCGCAGCCTGTTCTCGCTCGCCCAGCAGTACCGCTACTCGGGCACGACGCGCGACGACTTCGCGGCGAAGAACGCCGCGGCGCGAGCGGCGCTGGAGAAGTTCGGCGAGCTGCCGCAAGACGTGCTGGAAGGCACGCGCCGCTCGCGCTTCGCGCCACCGATCGCGCGGCGGACGACCAAGCCCGGCACGCCGCCTGCTGCGCCCGCCATCGAGCCCGATGCGCCGGCTCACACGGATGGCGCAGCCAATCCAGCGACGGGTAATGAGGGTGCTGACGCATGACGGCATCGCCCCCCATCAGTCACTCCACGCGCTTCGTGACGCTGGAACAGGCGGACTTCCAGCGGCTGGAACACGCAGGCTACCTAAAAGGCCTTTTACAGCCTTTTAAGGGTAAGGGGAGTCTGGAGACCTGGGCCAGCCAGTGCGCAGCGCTGCGCGACGACGTGATTGGCCTGGCGCAGCGGCGTGTGCTGCCCCAGGCACGCGCCTACCCCTTCAGCCTGCTCGACGTGCAACTGGCCCAGCAGGCCACTGGCGCAGGGACGACCTTCCTGCGCTGGCGCAACCTCGACCGTTCCTCCATGGGCGTGGCGTTGTGGGAGGCCCTGCTGGCCAACCCCGCGACGCCGGCCTCGCTGATCGACGAGCTGTACGCGATCGAACTGCAGCGCATCGTGCTGAACATGCAGATCAGCCTGACCCACAGCATCGCTCGCCAAGCCCTGGAATGCGCCAGCAAGGCCGCCCAGGCCGAAGCGGCTTACCTGCGGCGTGTCCACGGGCATACCGCGGCCGTTCCACCCACCACCAAGGAGTCACCATGAGCACGCACTTCGTCGGCGAGGGCAACATCGGTTCTGCGCCGGACTACCGCGAGTTTCCGAACGGCAACGACGAGCCGCGCCGGCTGCTTCGCCTGAACGTCTACTTCGACAACCCGATCCCGAAGAAGGACGGCGAGTACGAAGATCGCGGCGGCTTCTGGGCGCCCGTGGAGCTGTGGCACCGCGACGCCGAGCACTGGAAGACGCTGTACCAGAAAGGTATGCGGGTGCTGGTCGAGGGCCGCACCGTGCGCGACGAATGGGAGGACGCCGACGAGAACGAGCGCGTGACGTTCAAGGTCGAGGCGCGGCGCGTGGGCATCCTGCCGTACCGCATCGAGTCGGTGGCGCTCAGCACCAAGCCGGCCGGCGGACAGTAATTCGCCCATCGCCGTTCCCCCGAGGGCGGCTGTAGCAACCGACATACGCCCGCGATGCACCAGCGAGCTATCCCCAGGGGATAGCTCCAAGGTCGTCCACGGAGTTCCAGCCGCCCTCCCGAAACGACGCTCTTGCTGTGCCAGCTCCTGCGGTCTATGCACACCGCTGCGGCAACGGGCCGCCTGCCGATCACAAAGCGGTGTCTGCATCAATCGGCTTCCTTGCTGCCGGCATCTCCTGGCCCCGCCAAGCTGACGCCCATCCGATGAACCGCACATTTCCAAGGAGGCTTCATGCGCGTGTTCCTGTGCGAGAAGCCGTCCCAGGGCAAGGACATCGCCCGTGTGCTGGGTGCCGTTCAACGCGGCAACGGCTGCTACAGCGGCGCGGGTGTCGTCGTGACCTGGTGCATCGGTCATCTGGTGGAGGCGGTTCCGCCCGAAGGCTACGGCGAGCAATACAAGCGCTGGGCCATCGAGCAACTGCCCATTCTTCCCGAGCGTTGGCGTGTCGAGCCCAAGGCGGCGACCGCAGCGCAATTCAAGGTCGTGCAGCAGCTCGTCGCCAAGGCGGGCGAGCTGGTGATAGCGACCGACGCCGACCGCGAGGGCGAGATGATCGCCCGCGAGATCATCGACCTGTGCGGCTACCGCGGGCCGATTCAGCGCCTGTGGCTGTCGGCGCTCAACGATGCGTCGATCCGCAAAGCGCTGGGTGCGCTCAAGCCGTCCGCCGAGACGCTGCCGCTGTATTTCTCCGCACTCGCCCGATCGCGCGCCGACTGGCTGATCGGGATGAACTTGAGCCGCTTGTTCACACTGCTGGGGCGTCAGGCCGGCTATACGGGCGTGCTGTCGGTGGGGCGCGTGCAGACGCCGACGCTGAAGTTGGTCGTGGATCGTGATCGCGAGATCGCGCGATTCGTCTCCATGCCGTATTGGGCCGTGGATGTGCTGCTATCCCATGCCGGCCAATCCTTCACCGCGAGCTGGATACCGCCCGAAGGCAGCACGGATGCAGCGGGTCGCTGCCTTCAGCAGCCGGTGGCGCAGCAGGCTGCGGATCGCATTCGCGCGGCACGCGATGCGCAGGTCGTGTCGGTGGACACCGAGCGCGTGCGCGAGGCACCGCCGCTGCCGTTCGACCTGGGCACGCTGCAGGAGGTGTGCTCCAAGCAGTTGGGCCTCGACGTGCAGGAGACGCTGGACATTGCCCAGGCGCTGTACGAGACGCACAAGGCGACAACGTACCCGCGCTCCGATTCGGGCTACCTGCCCGAGAGCATGCTGGCCGAGGTGCCGACCGTACTCGACAGCCTGGTCAAGACCGACCCCAGCCTGCGGCCGCTGATCGAGCGCCTGGATCGCCAACAGCGTTCGCGTGCGTGGAACGACGGCAAGGTGTCGGCTCACCACGGCATCATCCCGACGCTGGAGCCCGCCAACCTGTCGGCCATGAACGAGAAGGAGCTGGCCGTCTACCGGCTGATCCGCGCCCATTACTTCGCGCAGTTCCTCCCGCACCATGAGTTCGACCGGACGGTGGCGCAGTTCTCGTGCGGCAGTCAGTCGCTGGCGGGCGTGGGCAAGCAGATCGCCGTCATCGGCTGGCGTGAGGTGCTGGCGACGCCAGGGCCGGACGATGCCGATGGCGAGGATGCGCAGCGCAGCCAGGTGCTGCCCGCCCTGCATGCGGGCCTGTCCTGCCCGGTCGGAAAGGTGGATCTCAAGGCGCTGAAGACGCTGCCGCCCAAACCCTACACGCAGGGCGAGCTGATCAAGGCCATGAAGACCGTCGCCAAGTTCGTGACCGACCCGCGCCTGAAACAGAAGCTGCGAGATACCACCGGCATCGGCACCGAGGCGACACGCGCCAACATCATCAACGGTCTGATCGGTCGCGGCTACCTGGTCAAGAAAGGCCGTGCCGTCCGCGCTTCCGACGCGGCATTCACGCTTATCGACGCGGTGCCCTCGGCCATCGCCGACCCCGGCACCACGGCAGTGTGGGAGCAGGCGCTCGACATGATCGAGGCCGGCCAGATGGCGCTGGACACCTTCATCGAGAAGCAGTCCGTGTGGCTCGGCCAGCTCGTGCAGCAGTATCGCGGCGCAACGCTCTCGCTCAAGCTGCCGCCGGCGCCGGCCTGCCCGCAGTGCGGCGCACCGATGCAGCAGCGCACGGGCAAGAGCGGCGCGTTCTGGTCCTGCTCGCGCTACCCGGACTGCAAGGGCACGTTGCCGATCGAGTCCCCGACGGGCCGGCGCAGCGCACCGCGCAAGCGGCGCGCTGCCTCCAAGGCGTCCTGATCCTCGCTTCCCCCTGCCGCGCCGGCCACTTCACTGGCGGCGAGGCAAACGTCCCGCACCGCGCGGGACTCCAAAGCGCGCGTCTCCTTCTGCAACGGTGTGCGCGCCCCGTCTGCCCGCCATCGGGCGACAGGGCGAGAAGGTCATTGCTCCACGAATCGCGCCCGCCGCCATTCCCTTGATCGGTGTGCCTTGCCTCGGTCATGAGGGGCTTCCTGACGCCTTGCCGCCGCGCGAGCCGTGAGGAGGCCCCTTGGGCCGAGGGTATTCCGTGCCGGTGCCCGCCGGCGGAACAACGGGCTCCCTTTGTGTGTGGATGCACGCCAGAGGTTTCCGGCCCCAGCCACGAAACGGGCCGGGTGCGATTGCTGACGCAGCGAACGGCTTTGACGACGGCCCGCGCTGACGCAGCCCACAGGTGGTTCTCCTTCCTCTCCAGCCGAAGGCCCGCGTGGCCTTCGGCGCCCTGGTCCTTGCCTTGTCCCGTGACGCGGGCCTGCCCTAAAGCGGGCCGTCCGCGATTCGGTTTTCCCTGCGACGACAGCCATGCTTCGCGCCCATCCTCACGCCATGCGTTGCTGACAGTCGTCAGCGGCATGCCCTGGCAGTCTCGGTCTTCAAGACTGCAACGCGGTTCGCCGCGTTGACCGATCCAGTCCGCTTCGCATCGCCCACCGCGGACGCTCGCCGGCCTGGCGACGATGCACTTTTCTCAACCACCCGAGGGGAACCCATCCCCTGCGGGATGCGTGCTCCCCGACCCACCAAGGAGCACGGCATGTCTGAACCTTCCGCATCTTCCTCTGCAACCGCAGTGCGCAGCGGTGCGCTGGCGCTGGCCTGGACCGGCAAGCGTTTGCCGCTACAGGTGCTGCGCAGCGCGGCCGGCCACTACATCGGCACGCAAGACGACGAAGGCCCGGTATCGCGGGAGTCCGTCGAGTATTTCCCGAACCACCTCGCAGCACAGCGCGCCCTGGATACCCATGCCTGGACACAGCGCGCTCACCCCTGATTCCCACCCTTCAAGGAGTTCTCTCATGAATCTGTCTTTACCCGAAGACGTGCTCGATCAGATGGCGCTGGAACAGGCGCACTTCGACGCTGCACCGCAGGCCTTCTTCGAGGCCTGGAAGCGCGGCGCGCAGATCGCCGGCCACGAGTGGTTCGGCGACGGCACACGCGAAGGTCTGCAGCGTGCCACCACCAAGTGGGACCTGCGGCCCAACATGCTGATGCTCAACGACGCCCTGGGTGTGCTGAGCAGCGGTCAACGCATGTTCCTGTCCGCGATGGTGAGCTTCTACAACTCCCGCGAGGGCGGCGCGATGCTCAAGCGTTGCGGCTTCGAGGGGCTGTCCGACTTCGGCGGCCTCGATCTGGAACGGCGCCAGGTCATCGCCGACCTCACGCTGCACTACAACGGCTGGTGAGCCGCGCCTGGCAACCCACCGTTCTTTCATCCCACCCCACGAGGGACATGCGTCCCCGTTCGGGGCCATGTCCCTCCTTCCTTTCGCAGGAGCGGCCATGTCCCGAATCACCATCTTCCACTGACCTGCACCGCCCGGCGCCAGGGCGGCCCGACGCCGCGGCCGGCTGACCGGTTGCCACTTCATCCACTCGCTGGGGTTCAATCCCCGGCAGGGGATTGCCTCGGCCATCCTCTGCTGGAGGAATCCCATGTCTCATTCCAAAAACCCCTTCGTCCGCGGCTACGATGGCCTGTCCGTGCAGCGGCTGCTGGCGATTTCCTACGACGACGACTGCCCGCTGAGCTATCTGCCGCTGCACGTCTCGCAGTCGCATCTGCCGGACAACCAGGTCGAGCGCCATGCCTGCGTCTTCTGCGACGACTTCGCGCTGATCACCGAGGGCCAGAACGTGCCGCCCGAGCTGGACGCGCAGTGCCCCAGCCACGGTATCGCCCGAAACCTCGTCTACGCAGTCATGGCCGAAGAAGCCGGCCAGCCGCTGCACGTCGGCGATACCTACTCCGAGGAAGCCGCGCGCGAGGTGGTACGCCGCCTGCGCTTCGAGACCGGGTTCTACAGCCGTGCCTGGGAAATCAGTTCGGCGCACATCACCGAGGAGGCCGGTCGCTTCCTCGCCGAACTGGCGGACATCGCCACGCCGAGCGGTTTTCTGTTCGTGGCCTTCCGCATTCCCTACAGCCCGGCGGTCGGCGTGAAGCTGATCGCCACGCCCTGGACGGATGCGAACCTGCAGCATGTCGAGGGCATCACCGCCGAAGAGCTGCGGCAGGAGCATCGGGCCAAGGGCGTGCCGGAGTCCCTCGTGGAAGTGTTGCACCTGGCTGCGCTCGCCGACGTTCGCATGTTGGTGTTCGATGCCGACGCGCCAGTGCTGGACGGGCTGACGCTCTACGACGACGAGTAACCCGCAACCCATTCGAGCCCCCACGTCGGGGCTCTTCTTTTTCGCGGAACGCGGTGCCGGCGCATTGCCGATTCCCAACGGATGGTCGCCGCCATGTGCCGCACGCTGGCCGCATGTTCGCTGGCGTTGCCGGCAGCATGCCCAGGCAGTCGAGACCTTCAAGACTGCGGCGCGGTTCGCCGTGCTGGTTGCTTCGTTCTCCGGGCGCACCCGCGTCCATCCACCTCACCCTCAAGGGACAGACCTCCCTTGCGGGCGGGAGTCCCTTGGTTGCCACAAGGAGTCTCCCCATGGATACCCAAGCCATCCGCGCACAGATGCCGACGCTCGTTGTCGGTCATGTGCCTTCCAACGTCCGTTCGTTCAAATTCAACATCTTCGACGGCCAGCCCAAGGTTTCGACGCTGGGCTTTCACATCGACCCGAAGCCTTTCGAGGGCAAGGTCATCGCCACCACCGACGAGGCCATCGTCGTCAAGACGGGACGAGCCGAGTTCGCGGTGCTCGATCGCACGCTCGTGACCGAAGTGCCCGACGAGGGCGCCAAGGTGCAGGTCGAACCCTATGTCAGACGCCGCTTCGACGGTCAGCGGGCGGACACGCCCGAGGAGCAGACCGAGTTCACCGCCGACGGCCAGCCCTACACGGTGAAGCGGTTCGTGCTCGGGTCCGCACCGGCGAAGCTGCCGATCCCCGAGCCGCGCTGCCCCGAGCTGCAGGAACTGGTCGACCAACTGGAGCAGTTGCCCGCTCCCGACGGTTTCCGGCGCGTCACCCACATGCTGGTGGATGCCGGCGCGCGGGACATCACCTGGGTCGATCCGCTGCCCGCCGACATCATCCGCACGCCGCCGGCCATCGGCTTCACCGTCGCCACGACGAAGTTCCAGGGTCGCGTCACCGTGCTGTATGAGCGTGGCCTCGACCTCTACGCGGTGGAGCTGCACCGCGACGGCGAGCTGGTCGAACGGGTCGATGAGGTGTTCTTCGACACCCTCGGCGAGACGCTGGAACGGCTGATCGACGACGGGAGTTGGCGGCGCATCCGCGTGCAGTGCCTGTCGTGTCGTAAGGCTATCCGGCACTGATCTCACAGCAGCTTCCCGCCCTCGCGGCGGGAAGCCTCTTTTCCTGCCCCCTGGAGATCACACCCATGACTGTTCGATTCAAAGGCACGGAGCTGCGGCCCGTGCTCGCCGAAGCGGTGGCGAATCAATGCCGCGTCATCCTGGTCAAGGATCAGGGCGTGTACTTCCTGGCCGAGTGCGGCGAGCGCCGACCCGATGGTCGCCAGAAGACCATCGCCTATGCCGCTGGCTGCAACCCGGATGTCGATGCCTTCGATGACTGGTGGGAGCTGGCGCGCGCCGAGTTCGGTGGCGACGACTTCGGCGAGTTCTTCGATCCGCAGGAGGGCGTGTTTGCGCGCATCCTGCGCAGCGAGGACGACCTCGACGTGTCCGCCTCCGCGACACACCTATCGCTGCAGGCGGTTCCTCCCACGCCCAGCGGTAACTGACCGCCCATCCCTGGCCCCCGCTCCGGGGGCCTCTTTCTTCCCGGCAATGCGGACAGCCGCGAGTGCCGATTGCCGCTCGCCTGCGCGCCGTCCTGGCGCCACGCTTCCGGCCATGTTCCGCTGACGTCCGTCAGCGACATGCCCAGGCAGCCACGATCTTCAAGGCTGCGACGCGGTTCCGACCGCGTTGATCACTCCAGTTCGCACCGGCATCCATGCGCGAACGGCCATCGGTTCTCGATGGCGATGCCTCCAAGCTGTTCCATCAACCCACGCGGGGGTTCCACACCTTCCCCGCCTTGGGTCGGGTGTGTCTCCGCCTCATTGTTCCCAGGAGATTCACCATGACCACTTCCACCGAAAAGTCCTACTTCGATCTGCACATCACCGGCCTCGGGTATCTCAATCGCATCCGCGAAGTGAAGCCCAAGAAGGGCGATGCGTTCCTGGCCTGCGACATCGCGGCTCTGAACGGTCCCAGCGACGACGTCTCGTATGTGCGTTTCGACACGCGCGTATCGGGTTCGGAAGCGCAGCACCTGGTGCGCCGCTGCATTCAGGCGGTCGACGCCGAGAAGAAGGTGATGATCGGCTTCCGCTTGGGCGACCTGTGGACCGACACCTTCACCTACTCCAAGGGGAAGCGTGCCGGCGAGCAGGGTGTGAGCCTCAAGGCCCGTCTGCTGTTCGTCAGTTGGATCAAGGTCGACGGCAAGCTCGTCTACAAGGCCGAACCCAAGCCGACCGAGACCGACGAGCGCGACCCGGAAGTCCCCGTGACGTCCGACGCGCCCGCCGCGCAGCAAGCCTCGGCACCGGAGCCTTCCAGGCCCGTCGCCGATGCTGCCGACGACGCTGCCGATGCCCCCGCATTGGCCGTTGCCGAGTCGTTCTGATCCGCAAGGCCCCATCCCCGGGGCCTTGTCTTCTCTTCGTCCGCAGGAGACCTTCATGATCACCATTCCCGGCCAACTGGCCATCAAGACCATCCACGGCAGGAACGGCGACTTCAACGTCGGCCGCCTGGCGACCTCGATCGGCGAGTTCGTCGTGAAGAACGCCGAACTCGATCAGTACCGCGAGGGCAAGTACGACGGTGATTTCGTCATCGTCGAGATTCGCCCCTCCACGTACAACGCCAACGGCCGCATGGTCATCGAGATCCGCGCCCATCTGGGCGGGATGACCCTGTCCAACATCGACGCCCTGAGCCGCGACGAAGCCCGCCGGCTGAGTCCGCAGGAAGTCGATCCAATCGACGAGGAAGCGCAGGCGCCCGCGCCGGCAACGCCCCCGGCCAAGCCGAAGGCGAAGCCGCGCAGTCCGCGCGATCCCCTGGTCGATACCACGCCGTTCGGCAGCGAACCGGCTCCCGTGTCCGCTGCGGCCTCGGCCGAGGCAGACGACGCGGCGCTGTTCGGTGCCTTGTGGCCCCTGGGCGAGACCGTAAAGCTCGATGCGACCGTGGATCGTCGTGTGCTGCGTCAGCAGCGCGACCGTCTCGACAAGCTGGGCTACGAGTTCGCTCCGCTGTCCCAGGACTGGCACCTCCAAGCTGCCTGATCCATCCGCCGCCTTGCGCGGCATTCCGCCACCCGCCGGGGTTCTCCCCCGACGGGGAGGGCTCCGGCCTTTTCTTCAAGGAGACCCTCATGGGCTGGACCTTCGTTCGTCAGACGCGCGATCAGTTGATCCGCGAGCTGCTCGCTCCGCAGGCGTCCGAACGCGCTTGCTGCGAAGTCATCGACCACACGCTGGACGGCGACGTTCTGTGGACCGTGGTTCGCGTCACCGCCAGGCAGGCGGGCGTCATGGGCCTCGCGGCCGGTGAGTCCGTCTGCTACATCGGCTGCAATCTGCTGGAAAGCTCGGGCGGCGATTGGGGCTACAAGTCCCTCGATGAGTCCGTGCATCCGTACTACTACTCGTGCCCGCTGCGCTATCTCGACATGGCGCCGGTGCAAAGCTCCGAGTGGCGCGAGCGGGTTCACCGCTTTCACGCGGGACGCGCTGTCTAGCGGCACGCATCTTCCTTCACCCAACCGGGGCGAGCACGGCCCCGCGGGCTGTGGTTGCTCCTTCTTTTCCAAGAGGACATCACCATGCCTGCACCTTCTTCCGCGAAACCGCTGTACCGCATCGACGAATGCCCCGACCTCATGGCCGACGGTTGCGTCGGTGACGAGCAGGGCAATCTCGTCTTTCTCTCGATCTGGGCGCGCGACACCGCCGTTCAGGAGTTCCTCGCCCGCCTGACCCTCGGCCGGGATGAACAGGGACTGGATCAGTTCCACGTCATCACCGAGCAGGGCGCATCCATCCCGGTCTTCGTCGGCAACGTCGAGAACCTGGAAAAGCGCATCACCCGTGCCTATCGGCGAACGCTGTTCGGTTCGCTGACGAATGTGTGGCTGTTCGATCGTCGCTGCGTGAAGCCAGACAAGGCCAACGCCAGCGCGCTGGCGCTTCTGCCCAGGGATTCCGCTCACCGGCTCGACCGGCTGTGGACGCTGGTGCAGGACACCTGCCCGCTGCCACTGCTCGACCACTGGCGCGACACCGTGCTGGAGCTGTTGCAGACACGACGGATGCTGACCGGTCTTCCCTTGGCCCTCGGGCCGCTGGAAGGCCATCGGCTGGCCCTCGATGTCCCGGCGCTGACGAAGGCGCTGGGCGAGCTGATCCGCAACGGCACCCTCGGCGCCACGCAGTACGAACTGGCCGCGAACGCACCGCTTCGGCGTGTGGCGTGAGCCATTCCCACGGGCATGCGCGCCGCGCGTGCCCGCCTTCCCTCATCCATCATCAGGAGAAATCCATGGCACTCATGTTTCCGCGCCTGGCGCGCAATTTCATCCGTAACGGCTACTTCCCCACCGACGAGCCGACGCTGGAGCGGGCCTTGTCCGCACTGGCGCCGTCTCCCGGCTCCATGTCCATCCTCGATCCCTGCGCCGGCGAAGGCGTGGCGATTGCCGAAGCCGCCCACGCCCTCGGGCGCGAGCAGGTCCAGGCCTTCGCCGTCGAGTACGACGCCGAGCGTGCCCGCCACGCACGGCAACTGGTCGATCGCTGCATCCACGGTGACCTGATGGACTCGCTGATCTCGCGTCAGTCCTTCGGGCTGCTGTGGCTGAACCCGCCGTATGGCGACCTGAGCAAGGACGTGAACGGCAACATCGGCTATCAAGGCCAGGGCCGTGCGCGGCTGGAAAAGCTGTTCTATCAGCGCGCGCTGCCGCTGCTGCAGTACGGTGGCGTGCTGATCTTCATCGTGCCGTCCTACGTGCTCGACGCCGAGCTGGTCGGATGGCTGACGCGCCACTTCGCCGACCTGCGCATCTACCGTGCGGTGGAAACGCAGTTCAAGCAGGTGGTGATCTTCGGTCGCAGGATTCGTCAACGCGACCAGGCGTCGGAGTCGGTCAAAGCCGTGCGCGGTCTGCTGTTGCAGATCGGACAGGGTGACGCCGAAGCCGAGGAACTGCCGCTCGAATGGCCGTTCCTGCCGTACACCGTCCCTGCCAGCCCGGCCGAGCCGGAGCACTTCTATCGCGTAACGATGGAGCCCGAGCAGTTCGCCGATGAAGTCGGCCGGCTGCAAGGACTCTGGCCGGCGCTCGATACGCACCTGGGTGGCGCGCAGCAGTCGCTGCGTCCACCCGCGCGGGCCTTGTCGCACTGGCATCTCGCCCTGGCCTTGGCCGCAGGCGCGATCTCCGGCGTGGTGACGTCCAAGAGCGGGCGCGTGCTGGTAGTCAAAGGTGACACCCACAAGGAGAAGACGCTCCAGACGGAATACACCGAACGCGACGACGGCTCCGTGGCCGAGACGCGCATCCTCACCGACAAGTTCGTGCCGGTCATTCGTGCATGGGACTTGACGCTGGGCTCGCCCACGTGGGGCGAAGTGCTGACCATCCGCTGATCGCTGTTCCCTGACGGTTCGCCGTCGCTTTCATCCGCCCACCGGGGTCACGTTGCCCCCGATGGGTTGCCGTGGCCCCTTCTTCCAGAAGGAGAAACCACCATGGCACTCGCAATCCTCAACCTCGCGTCACAAGCACGCTTTTCGCCCGGGCAGGTGGTCATGACCGCCGGCGTCGACGAGCTGGTCCGACAGGGCCGGCTCAATCCCAGCGCGTACCTGCGCCGCCATCTTCATGGCGACTGGGGCGACCTGAGCGACGACGATCGGCGATTGAACGACGCCGCGCTGCAATCCGGCGAGGATCGTCTGTTCTCGTCCTACCAGGTCACGCGCGACCTGAAGCTCTGGATCATCACCGAATGGGATCGCAGCATCACCACGCTGCTGTTGCCCAGCGAATACTGATCCGCATCCAGCGGCCTCGTGCCGCTTCTTTCTTCCCACCCAGGGGCATGTCACCGCCCCGTGGGGGAGGTGCATGCCCCATTTTTTGGAGCATCACCATGTCCATCGTTCTCGAAACCGTTCCCGAAACCGCTGTGCAGGGCGACCTGCTCGAAGCGGCCGCTTCACCTCTCACGCTCAGCCTGCAGGACTTCGTATCGGAGTTCGGCGACGAGCTGCTCGATTCGCTGAACCGCGCCAATCCTCCGGTCTACACCGGCCAGGTGCGGGTGCATCGGCAACTGATCCTCGCCGCGCTCAAGCGCAAGCTGTTCCCGGCGCAAGCCGATGTGGTCCATGCCGTCACCGAGCTACTGGTCGACCGCGGCGAACGTGCCGCGATCGTCAACGGCGAGATGGGCTGCGGCAAGACGACCGTCGGCATCGCCACGGCCGCCGTGCTCAACGCCGAAGGCTACCGCCGCACCCTGGTTCTGTCTCCGCCGCACCTGGTCTACAAGTGGCGACGCGAAATCCAGGAGACGGTGGCCGGTGCCAAGGTCTGGGTGCTCAACGGCCCGGACACGCTGGTCAAGCTGCTGAAACTGCGCGAGCAGTTGGGCGTGCCGGCCCAGGGCCAGGAGTTCTTCGTCCTGGGCCGCGTGCGGATGCGGATGGGGTTCCACTGGAAGCCTGTCTTCGTTCGGCGGCGCATGCCTCACGGCGACGTGGGGGCCTGCCCGGATTGCGGGCATGTCATCACCGACCTCGACGGCGAGCCGATCAACCCGGTCGAGCTGGAAGCCGAGGAGTCCCGCCGCAAGTGCAGCCACTGCCGTGCACCGCTGTGGTCGTTGATCCGTCCCAGAGGCCTGTCCGCCAGCGACCAGTCCTCGACCGTGCTTAAGGCACTGAAGCGTATTCCAACCATCGGGGAAGTCACCGCGCAGAAGCTGATGCAAAAGTTCGGTGACGCCTTCCTCGCGTCGATGCTCGGGGACAACATCCACGAGTTCATCAACCTGATGGATGGCAACGGCGAGCTGGTCTTCTCGGACCGGCAAGCCCATCGGATGGAACGTGCGATGGCCAACATGGAGTTCGGCTTCGGCGAGGGCGGCTACCAGCCGTCCGAGTTCATCAAGAGGCAGCTTCCCCAAGGCACGTTCGACCTGCTCATCGCCGACGAGGCACACGAGTACAAGAACGGCGGCTCCGCACAGGGCCAGGCCATGGGGGTGTTGGCGGCCAAGGCGCGCAAGACGCTGCTGCTCACCGGCACACTGATGGGCGGCTACGGCGACGACCTGTTCCACCTGCTGTTCCGAGCCCTGCCGGGGCGGATGATCGAAGACGGCTACCGGCCGACGAAGAGCGGCAGCATGACGTCGGCCGCGATGGCGTTCATGCGCGATCACGGTGTCTTGAAGGACATCTATTCCGAGAGCACTGGCACGGCGCACAAGACGGCCAAGGGCACCAAGGTATCGGTGCGCACGGTCAAGGCGCCGGGCTTCGGTCCGAAGGGCGTGCTGCGTTGCGTCCTGCCGTTCACGGTCTTCCTCAAGTTGAAGGACATCGGTGGCAACGTGCTGCCGCCCTACGACGAGGAGTTCCGCGAAGTCGCGATGGACACGGCGCAGGCCGCGGCCTACCGCGATCTGGCGGGTCGGCTGACCCAGGAGCTGAAGCAGGCCCTGGCGAAGCGCGACACGACGCTGCTCGGTGTAGTCCTCAATGTGCTGCTGGCCTGGCCGGACTGCTGCTTCCGGTCGGAAACGGTGGTGCATCCGCGCACACGCAACACCTTGGCGTTCGTGCCGGCTCAGTTCAACGAGCTGGAGGTGATGCCCAAGGAACGCGAGCTGATCGAGATCTGCAAGCAGGAGAAGGCGGAAGGTCGCAAGACCCTGGTCTATTCGGTCTACACCGGCACGCGCGACACCACGTCGCGCCTGAAGGTGCTGCTGGAGCAGGAGGGCTTCAAGGTGGCGGTACTGCGCGCGAGCGTGGATGCCTCCCGCCGGGAAGACTGGATCGCCGAGCAGTTGGACCGTGGCATCGACGTGCTCATCACCAATCCCGAGCTGGTGAAAACCGGCCTGGACCTGCTGGAGTTCCCGACCATCGTGTTCCTCCAGTCGGGCTACAACGTGTATTCGCTGCAGCAGGCCGCCCGGCGCTCATGGCGCATCGGCCAGAAGCAGCCGGTGCGCGTGATCTACCTCGGCTACGCCAACTCCTCGCAGATGACCTGCCTGGGGTTGATGGCCCGGAAGATCATGGTGTCGCAGAGCACGTCGGGCGACGTGCCCGAGTCCGGACTCGATGTCCTGAACCAGGACGGCGACTCAGTGGAGGTGGCACTGGCACGGCAGCTTGTCACGGTCTGATCCATGTGCTCATGCCGGCGGCCCCTCGGGGTCGCCGGCTTCTTTCCACGGCCCTTCGGGGCCGTTTTTCTTGGGCGTATGAGACAGTCCATGGCGCCGCCCGCCATGTATTCGGGCGGGCGTCAGTGCGTTTTGTTTGCTGCCCGCAGGCCAAGCGGCGGCGATGGTGAGCGCTCCGTGTTCCAGGGAAGCGCCCTCCATGCAACCATCCATCCGCGCTGTTCACCGCCTAGCCCTCGCCGCTGGCTTGCTGGCCGGCAGTCTGTTGGCCGCCGGCTGCGCCACGACCGCCGCACCGTCTGCGCCAGCGGTGCCGGCCGCATCGCCAACCGCCGTCGTGCCGGAGCCGGGTTTCGTTCCGGTGGCCCGCTACGGCCGCTACACCCTGGTCGAGCTGGTGCCGGAACCTGCGCAGCGTGATCTCTTGCAGCAGGCGGTGGAGGTCTCTATTCCGCCCATGCTCGATGCCAGCGTGGGCGATGCCATGCGCCATGTGTTGCTGCGCTCCGGCTATCGGCTCTGCGATGCGGCCGAGGCCGCCACGCTCTACGCGCTGCCGCTGCCCGCCGCACACCTGCGCCTGGGTCCGCTGATGCTGCGCGATGCCTTGCTGACCCTTGCCGGCCCCGCCTGGGAGCTGTCGGTCGATGACTTGACCCGCCAGGTCTGCTTCAGCCGGCACGGTGCTTCCACCTTCCTTTCCGCCAACCCGCCCGGCATCGCCACGCCCGTGCCGGACGCCGACCGGCCCGAGGAGATGCAGCCATGACCTTTTCCCAAGCGCCATCCGAGCGCAATTCCCGCACGCGCTGGCTCAAGATCTCCGCGGCCTTCTGGCTGCTGCTCATCAGTGCCGTGGCACTCATCAACAGCGTCGGCCTGTCGCGGCTCGCCGAGCAGACCCAGGGCAGCGCACAGGATTCGCAGGTCAATGCGCTGGGCCTGCGCGTGGCCGATCTCGAACAACAGGCCGATGCGGACAAGCGCCGGCCGGCGCCGATCAGCCAGGCCGAATTCACCACCGCGCGGCAGGCGCTGGACGAAAGGATGACGCGCCTCGAAGAGGCCGATGAGGCGAGGGCCCTGGCCATCGACCTACAGACGCTGCAGGCGCGCGTGAACGGAATCGAGACCCGCCTGGAGAAGACCCGGCAGGTGGCATCCGCCGCTCGCCCGCGTGCTCCGGTTGCGACGAAGCCCAAGGTGCCGGAGCCGCCGTTCCGGGTGCTCGGCGTGGAGCTGCGTGGAGGCGAGCGCTTTCTGTCGATCACCTCCACCGCCGCGGCCTCGCTCGCGGGCGCCCGGCTGCTGCGCCAGGGCGATGCCGAGGGCGGCTGGCAACTGCAGTCCATCGAGGCGCAGGCGGGCGTGTTCCAGGTGAACGGCCAGACGCAGCGCATCGCGGTGCCGTAGGAGGTCGCCATGAACCTGCGGTCGTTGCTCGCTGCCGTCGTCCTTTTCGCCGCTTTCGCCGCCTTCGGCGCATCCGCCCAGCCGGCCCCGGTGACGAACTCGCGCATGGTGCCCGCCCAGGTGCAGCCGGGCACTGATGCCGCGCTCGACGAGAGGCAGGCGCGGGAATGGGGGCTTCGCTCCGAGGAGTGGGCGCGTTACCGGCAACTGATGCAGGGGCCGCTCGGGGCCTATTCGCCCCAGCTCGATCCGCTCACGGCGCTGGGCATCGAGGCCCGCAGCGAGGAGGAGCGCAGGCGCTACGCGGAGTTGCAGGTGCAGGCCGAGGCCCGGCGCGTCGGCAAGACGCTGGCCTACCAGCGGGCCTACGACGCGGCGTGGCAGCGCCTGTTTCCCGGCCAGCCGCGCGTGAGCCTGCCCGGCGCCAAGGCGCAGGGTGCCGGCAACACCGGCTCCGGGCGCCTGGCGGTCTTCGTCAAGGCCGACTGCGCACCGTGCGCGCAGCGCGTGCAGCAGTTGCAGGCGGCCGGTACGGCCTTCGATCTCTACATGGTCGGCAGCCGTCAGGACGACGCGCGCATCCGGCAGTGGGCCACCCAGGCGGGCATCGACCCGGCCAGGGTGCGCGCCCGCACCATCACGCTCAACCACGATGCGGGGCGCTGGCTGTCGCTCGGCCTGCCCGGCGAGCTGCCGGCCGTGGTGCGCGAGGTGAACGGTCAATGGCAGCGGCAGTAGGTAGGCCGGGCCGGGAGCGTCGGCCGTCCCGCGTCGCCATCCGCTGCGCCAGCGCCGCGCTGCTGCTCGCCACCGGCGGTTGGGCGTTGGCCGCCCTGGCGCGGGAAGTGCCGCCGCCGGCCTATCAACTGGCGGCGCATCGCGCAGACGTGCCGGCGGCGGTGCTATACGCGGTGGCCTTGCAGGAGAGCGGCGCCATGCTGCGCGGGCGCCTGATCCCCTGGCCGTGGACGCTCAACGTCGCCGGCAAACCGCACCGCTACGCCACCCGCGCCGAGGCCTGCGCGGGGCTGCGCCGGGCACTCGCCCGCACGCCGGCCAATCGCATCGACGCCGGCCTCGGCCAGGTCAATCTCGGCTACCACACGCATCGCTACACGCAGCCCTGCGAGCTGCTGGACCCGTACCGCAACCTCGCCATCGCTGCGGAAATCCTGCGCGAGCAGCACACGCCGGGCGAGGACTGGCTGCTTGCCATCGGCCGCTACCACCGGCCCGCCGGCGGGGCACCCGCGGCGCGCTACCGGCGCAGTGTGCATCGGCACCTGACCCGCGTGCTCGACCCCGGCGTTCCCGTTCCCACCCTCCAGGCCACCACGCCATGAACCACATCGTCCTCATCGCCGCCATCGGGCTGCTGTCCACGACCACCGTCTTCGCCCAGACCGCCTCCGCGCCGTTGATCGTCGTCGAAGACCGCGGCGGCGACTCCGCGCTGCCGTACTACCAGTCGCTGAATCCGCAGCCGGATCAGGCCACACCGCCGGCCCCGATGCCGGTCCCTCACGCGGGCAACGCGGCCGACGCCGAAGCCGCCATGCTGCCGGTGCGCTCGACGCAGCTGTCGCCGGGCGACGTGCAGCGCCGCGTCATCCGGGCGCCGGGCCTGACGGCGCTGTTCCTGATCGGCGACGACGAGCGTTCGCGCGCCTGGCTGCGGCAGCGGCAGGCGGCGCTGCGCGAGCTGCAGGCCGTGGGCCTGGTGGTCAACGTGGACTCGATGGCCGCGCTGACGGCGCTGCGCAGACTCGCTCCTGGCCTGACCCTCTCGCCGGCCTCCGGCGACGACCTGGCCCAGCGCCTGGGCCTGCGCCACTACCCGGTGCTCATCACGTCCACCGGCGTCGAGCAGTAGGTGCGCAAATGGCCCAACCGCATGCGGTCGAGGTTCTGCTGCGGCCAGCGGTGGAGCTTCATACCGTGGCGGTTTGCACCGGCGCCGCGATTCTGTGCCTGGTGGCACCGTGGTCGCTCGCGCTGAGCCCGCTGCTCGGCCTGGGCTCGGCGCTGGCCTTCCTGACCTTCGGCGCGATTCGCCTGCGCGATGCCTGGGCGATCCTGCGCTATCGCCGCACCATCCGCCGCCTGCCGCGCTACGTGATGACCAGCCGCGACGTGCCGGTGAGTCAGCAACGGCTGTTCGTCGGCCGGGGCTTTCGCTGGGAGCAGCGACACACGCATCGGCTGATGCAGACCTACCGGCCGGAGTTCCGCCGCTATGTCGAGCCGACGGCGATCTACCGGGCCGCCCGGCGGCTGGAGGAGCGGCTTGAGTTCGCACCGTTTCCCATCTCGACGCTGGCGCGCGCGCTGGCCTGGGACAGCCCGCTCAACCCCGCGCGGCCGCTGCCGCCGGTCGGCGGACTGCCGCGCCTGCATGGCATCGAGCCGCACGAGGTCGACGTCACCCTGCCGCTGGGCGAGCGCGTTGGCCACACCCTGGTGCTGGGCACCACGCGCGTGGGCAAGACGCGGCTGGCCGAGCTGTTCATCACCCAGGACATCCGCCGCAAGGTCCGCGGCGAGCACGAGGTGGTGATCGTCTTCGACCCCAAGGGCGATGCGGACCTGTTGAAGCGCATGTACGTCGAGGCCAAGCGCGCCGGGCGCGAAGGCGAGTTCTACGTCTTCCATCTGGGCTGGCCGGACATCTCGGCGCGCTACAACGCCGTCGGCCGGTTCGGGCGGATCTCCGAGGTGGCCACGCGCATCGCCGGACAGCTCTCGGGCGAAGGCAACAGCGCCGCGTTCCGCGAATTCGCCTGGCGCTTCGTCAACATCATCGCCCGCGCCCTGGTCGAGCTGGGGCAGCGGCCGGACTATCTGCTGATCCAGCGCCACGTCATCAACATCGACGCGCTGTTCATCGAGTACGCCCAGCACTACTTCGCCAGGAACGAGCCGAAGGTCTGGGAGGTCATCGTCCAGCTCGAAGCGAAGCTGAACGACAAGAACATCCCGCGCAACATGATCGGGCGAGAGAAGCGCGTGGTGGCCCTCGAACAGTACCTGTCCCAGGTGCGCATCTATGACCCGGTGCTCGACGGCCTGCGCAGCGCCGTGCGCTACGACCGGACGTACTTCGACAAGATCGTCGCCTCGCTGCTGCCGCTGCTGGAGAAGCTCACCACCGGCAAGATCGCGCAACTGCTTGCACCGAACTATTCCGACCTGTCCGACCCGCGGCCGATCTTCGACTGGATGCAGGTCATCCGCAAACGCGCGGTGGTCTACGTGGGGCTGGATGCGCTGTCCGACGCCGAGGTCGCGGCAGCGGTGGGCAACTCGATGTTCAGCGACCTGGTCTCGGTCGCCGGCCACATCTACAAGTTCGGCATCGACGACGGGCTGCCCGGCACCGCGGCGGGCGCCAAGATCCCGATCAATGTCCACGCCGACGAATTCAATGAACTCATGGGCGACGAGTTCATTCCGATGGTCAACAAGGGTGGCGGTGCCGGCGTGCAGGTGACGGCCTACACGCAGACCTTGAGCGACATCGAGGCGCGCATCGGCAACCGTGCCAAGGCCGGCCAGGTGGTCGGCAACTTCAACAACCTGTTCATGCTGCGCGTGCGCGAGACCGCGACCGCCGAGCTGCTGACGCGACAACTGCCCAAGGTCGAGGTGTATGCCACGGCACTGATGAGCGGCGCCACCGACAGCTCCGACCCGCACGGCAATACCGCGTTCACGTCCAACACCCAGGACCGCATCAGCAGCAACAGCGTGCCGTTGATCGAGCCGGCGCATGTGGTGGCGCTGCCCAAGGGGCAGTGCTTCGCGCTGACCGAGGGCGGCAACCTCTGGAAAGTCCGCATGCCGCTGCCGGCACCCGACCCCGACGAAGCCATGCCGAAGGATCTGCAGGAGCTGGCCGGCTACATGCGACAGCACTACGTCGAGGCGGGAGACTGGTGGGAGAACCAGGGCATCCCCGGCCTGCAGGACAAGGCGCTGCCCGACGACCTGCTGGACGACTTCAAGCAGATGGCCGCCGCTGAAGAGGCCGAAGCATGAGCGATCCGGCCGTCGCGGCACAGCGCCAGCAGCAACGACAGCAGGGGCTGATCGCCGGCCTGGTCACGCTGCCGTTCCGCTTCTTCGGCGTGCTGTGCGGCGCGCTGCTGCTGTGCATCCTGATCGAATGCGTCGGCATGCACTTCTTCTGGCCCGATCAGGGCTGGCGCCACGCACAGGGCATGCTCAACTACGAGCTGGATCAGCTCTCCACGCATTTCACGCGCAGCGCGCTGGTGCAGGAGCCGGGGCGCACGGCGCACCGGCTGGTCGAGCAGGGCTACGACTGGCTGTTCGTGAAGAGCGGTCTGCTGGACTGGATACGCGACGCCTCGGCGCAGGCCAGCGCCGGCAGCCACCGCCCGACTAGGGATTTCCGCTACTACATCGGCTTGGTCTACGTGAACGTGGAGAGCTACCTGATCGCCTCGGCCTACACGACGCTGGTCTTCCTCGTGCGGGTGTTGGTGCTGTGCCTGACCCTGCCGCTGTTCCTGATGGCCGCCTTCGTCGGGCTGGTGGACGGCCTGGTGCGCCGGGACATCCGCCGCTTCGGCGCGGGACGCGAGTCGGGGTTCATCTATCACCGCGCCAGGGCCAGCCTGATCCCGCTGGCCGTGCTGCCGTGGGTGACTTACCTGGCATTGCCGGTCAGCGTGAACCCGCTGCTGATCCTGCTGCCCAGCGCTGCGCTGCTCGGCGTGGCGGCGTGCATTGCGGCGGCGACGTTCAAGAAGTACCTGTAGTGCAACCGGTAAGTGGCTCCACGGCGCGAATACGGTTTGCACACTATTTCGGCAATGACATCGACGTGCCATAAGGTAGCAAGGGCAGCCCTAACTCCTTGAGGAATTCGTTGTGCCGCTCGGTGGCCGTCTTGATTTTTTGATCCAACAAAATCAGTTCTGAATGCACCGCCGCGACGTCGATCTCCTCCTCGGCTTCTGCCGTACTCACGTAGCGCGAAATGTTGAGGTTGAAATCGTTCTTCTCGATCTCCTCCATGCTTACACGGCGCGCGTAGCGATGCTCTTCCTTGCGGAACTGGTACGTGTCGATGATCTTGTCGATGTGCTCGGGCAAGAGCTGGTTCTGCCGCTTGCCCTTTTCATAATGCTCGGCTGCGTTGATGAACAGCACGTCGTCCGGCTTCTTGCACTTCTTCAGCACCAAGATGCACACCGGTATGCCGGTGGAGAAGAACAGGTTGGACGGCAAGCCGATCACGGTGTCGATGTGACCGTCCTTGAGCAGCTTGGTGCGGATGCGCGCTTCCGCGCCGCCACGGAACAGCACGCCGTGCGGCAGGATGATGGCCATCACGCCGTCCTGCTTCAGGAAATGGAAGCCGTGCAACAAGAAGGCAAAGTCGGCCGCCGACTTTGGAGCCAGGCCGTGGTTCTTGAAGCGCACGTCCTCGCCGAGCGCATCGGTCGGTTCCCAGCGATAGCTGAAGGGCGGATTAGCCACCACGGCGTCGAACTTCGGCATCTTGGCCGGGTTGGTTTCCCGCAGAATGTCCCACTCGTTGAGCAGGGTGTCGCCGTGGAAAATCTCGAACTCCGAGTCCTTCACCCCGTGCAGCAGCATGTTCATGCGAGCTAGGTTGTAGGTGGTGATGTTCTTTTCCTGGCCGTAAATCTTACCAATGCCGTGCGGCCCCATCAGGCGGCGCACGTTGAGCAGCAAGGAGCCCGAGCCGCAGGCAAAGTCGAAAACGCTATCCAGATGCGAGCGCTTGCCGGTGGCTGGCTCCTGGCTGTCCAGCGTGACGATGGCCGACAAGATGTCTGAAATGCGCTGCGGCGTATAGAACTCGCCAGCCTTCTTGCCCGAGCCTGCCGCAAACTGGCCGATCAGGTACTCGTAGGCATCGCCCAGCGTGTCACTGTCGGTAGAGAACTGCCCCAGTCCCTTGGCGATCTCGGCGATGATCTTGCACAGGCGGGCATTGCGCTCGCTGTAGGTCTTGCCCAGCTTATCCGACGCCAGATTGATCTCTGAGAACAGGCCCCGGAAGGTGCTGGCGAAGGACTCTTCCTCGATGTACTTGAAGCCTTTTTGCAAAGTGTGCAGCAGCTCGGCATCCTGCGTGCGCGCCATCTCGGCGATGTTGCCCCACAGGTATTGGGGTTCGATAACGTAATGCACCTTGCGGCGCATCTGCTTCTCGAACTCGGGTACGTCGTCCAGATTTTCCTCGTACCACGCTTGAAGCGGCGTATTCACGCCAGTCTGCCTCAATACATCGGAAGGAAGGTCTGGATAGTCCGCCCCCAGCTCCTTCTGCGCGGCAGCCTCGTAGTTGTCCGACAGATAGCGAAGGAAGAGAAAAGCCAGCATGTAATCGCGGAAGTCGTCCGCATTCATCGCGCCACGCAGTTGGTCGGCGATGGCCCATAGGGTCTTGCCTAGTTTTTGCTTTTCGAACTCAGTCATGGTGTACCTGCTGTTGCGGCCTCAGGAACTTGAGGGAACAAATCGGGATTGAAGGGGTATCGGCTCAAGAAGTCGTTCAGAATCTTCTTGAAGTAAGCCTTGTTCTCATCGAGCATCTGCTGCGGCTCATACAGCGAGTAGTTGCCGTGGCTGAGAATGTTGATCAAACGGGCATGCAAAATGCCGTCGGGGTCATCATCTTCTTGCTTGATGCAGGCCGAGAAGTTCTTGTGGCCGTGGAAGCTCGCCGTCTTCTCAAGAATCGTGCGCAGCATGTTGAAGTGGTGCGTGAACAAACGATCTTCCTGTGCAGCCTGATAGAGTTCTGCCAAGGCCGCAACGTGGTGGAAGAAGGGCGTATCGCCCTCTTCGGGTCGCAGCAGATAGCCGCCGTTAGCCGGGTGCTTGTTGATCACATAGCGGCGCGCCTTGCCCAGCTCGTTACAGAGCACATTGAAAAACAAGGTGTGGTGCGTGGAGAGCACTGTCTTGAGCCGATTGTCCTGCCGCTTGAGCAACTGCGCCAAGTGATTGGCGACGGCAATGGCGTTGTGTTCATCTAGCGACGAGATCGGGTCGTCGATATACAGGTACTTCACCCATTGGTACGCCTCGATATCGGCGTCCATCGCCAGTTCGACCACAGCCAGAAAAAAACACCAGATGAAGATGTTTTCCTCGCCGCGTGACACCTTGATGTTGTCAACGGTCTGGCCATCCCCCAAGCGCGAAAAGCGCACCGCCCACTCTGGGCCCTCAGTGTCGATCCGGAAGTCGAAATCCGCGTAACGCCGCAGCAATGGGCGGATGCGGTTGTCCATTTCCAGATCGAACAGCCCCTGAAAGAAGCGCGAATCCTTATTGAGCAGCAAGCGCCGGTCCGCATCGCCTGCCAGATCATTGTTCCAGTGGAACAGGTCTTCAGTGAATGCGTTGAAGTACAGGGTATCGCGGGCGTCGTCCTGCTTGCCCATGTCCTTGAAGGCCATGGACAGCCGTGTCTTGCCAGTGCCGTTGTAGGCATAGAGCAGGATGGTTTTTTTGTTTTCCAGCTCGCTGCGCAGATGTGTAGCCAGCGCGGGCAGATCGGCGAAGGATTGAGCCGGCTTCATGCGTCCACCTCGTCCAGTACCGGGAATAACTGCTGCATCAGGCCCTTTTTGTGGGTCTTGAGGGCATCGATTTTCTGGGTTTGGGCGGTGATCAGATCGTCCAGCGAAGATAGGCAGTCGGCGATTTTTTGTTGTTCGTCTTTGTTTTTGGGGACTACACAATCGACCTTCTCAAGCACTTCAACGGACAGACCAGGCTGCGCTTGACCCGTAGCCAAGCGATTCAAATTAAGAAGGCAAAGGTTGTAGAAGAGCCAGCCAGTGTTAATGCCCGCTTTAGGCGTCGTTACCACAGCGTGCTCGGTTGCGTAGAAATCCCCATCAACAAGATTCACATTGCCGCAAAGAGCTCCCTGACGACCGATGAGCGAATATCGGCCAGACTGGTTATACGTTTTACAATAGCCACGTAGCCCGTTGCCGCCAAAGCATGGATACAAGCCGTCAATTTTCTTCTCTGAGATCTCTGAAGCAGAAATGAATTTTCCAGCTTGCATGTCGCAAACGGCACCAAGTGTCTTTTCCTCCCATTCCCCCGCTTCCCGAAACTCCGGAAACCGCAGCCGTGGCACGGTTTCGCCTTCGCGGGGGAAAAGCTGCTGCATCAGGCCCTTTTTGTGGGTCTTGAGGGTGTCGAGCTTGTAAGTTTCCGCCGCGATCAGATCATCCAGCGAAGACAAGCAGTCGGCGATTTTTTGTTGTTCATCGCGTGGAGGGATTGGCAGTTCAAGCTCGGAAAACTGCTTGTAACTGATCATCTTTCCATCACGAAGCCCCTCAAGATTTTTGATCATTTGAGCGATAAAACGATCAGTTTTTAGGTAATGCCTAAAGTAATCTTCAGAGTGGCCATGTCGCAGTCGTAGAATTACATAAGCAGGACTACAAATCCCCCTATATCTAGAGAACTCAATGCCGCCTTGAAAAGAACGCAGGCTAATGATGAAGTCGCCGACTTCAACCACCTTGTAGCTTTCTAAGCTTTTGTCAGTTACGGAAACATGATAATCAATCATTTCCCGAGGGATTGCTCCTTGCTCTTGGGTTATGGCAAGAACAGGGAGGTCGGAGTTGTGATCTTTATTGGAAATTTGATCAAAGATCATATTTCCAAATTCAGAGCCCCATCCGTCCTCGGCCCGATACTCCGGAAACCGCAACCGTGGCACCAGCAGCTTTTTTTCATTACCACTCATGCCACTTGCTCCTGCGGCCGTTTCACGATGGCCTTGAATAGATTCCCCGCCCGGTCGTCGATGAGTTCAATCTGCGGCCAGGCCCGCAAGGCGCGCAGCAGGCCGCTGCCCAGTCCGCGATAGGGCAGCAGCTTGGCGGCAAAGGACGCCAGGATTGGGTTGCGCATATTGGAGTTGCCTGCCTTGATGTTTTCGATGGTCAGGTTATTGGGCAGATGACCGGGACTGATGATCTCGACCCGATCGGCAAACACCAGCACGCGCACCGGCGCGCTGATGAAGTAGTCGCGGTGGATGAGCGCGTTGGCGACCAGCTCTTCCCAGACGATGCGCGGAATCTCCGATTGGCCTTGGGAGTTGAAGCCCTGTTCACCCTGAGTAGCACGGGTGTTAGCGACGATGAAGCCGAGCGTCTGCTGGAATACATCGGCCAGCTTACCGGTGATGTCGCGGCTGTCGATGTAGCGCTGGTCTTCGATCTCATTGCCGACAAAAGCCACCGCCTTGACGATGAAGGCAGGCAACGCGTATTGCGGTGCTTTGGCAAACAGCAGACTGCCCGCCACATTGAGCTGCCCCTGGTTCATCAGGTTCATGTTGGTCAAGAGCTGCGGCAGCGGTTGCTTGTGCTGGGCGAGCGGTTCGCCGAATTGCTGTTCGAAGAAGGTTTCGAAATAGGGCAGGTCCACATCGCCCGCGCTCAAGCCCGCCACGGGCGTTTCATCCGCATGTACCAGACCCGCCTGTTGGAACAGGCGCTGGATTTCTTCACGCGAGGTGGCGCGGCGCTTGTCCGAGCCGTTCTTCACCCAGATGGCGCCGTTCTTGTCCATGTAGGGTTTGCTGACGCCTTCCGCAACGGTGACCACCATCACGGTGCCGTTGGGGTGCGGCACATTTTCGGTGAGCGGGTTCACCGCAGGCCGCACGTTTTGTGAGGCACTGTTGGAGATGAGCTGGTTCAGGCGGTCGATGTCCGCATGAGACAAGCCCAGCACCGTGCCGTCGTTTTGCACCCCAATGAAAATCTGCCCGCCAGCGGTGTTGGCGAAGGCCACGATCTCCGCCGCCAGCGCGTCGGCATTGGTGAAGTTCTCTTTGAACTGATGGCGACTGTCTTCGCCACGGCTCAAGCAGTCGATCAGTTCTGTGGTTTCCATAGGTTGTAAACCTCTTTGCGTCGGTTGAAGGCTTCCTGGCCTCCTTCCATGATGTTGATGATGGCGTCCTGCACGGGACGAGCGTCGATGCTGCCGCTTTGTACGGCGACTTGCTCATCCTGATAGCGGCAGGCATGCACTTGCTCCGCATCACCCAGCACCGGAAAGTTGGCGTTGTGGGTGGCGAAGATGAATTGGGCGTGAGGCTTCATCTCGCGCAGCAGCTTGATCACGTCGTCGTAGATGGTCTGGTTGTCCAGATCGTCTTCCGGCTGGTCAATGATGATCACGTCGTTCTGGCGCTGGCTGAGCACATATAGCAGCAACGCGGAAGCACGCTGCCCGAGCGAGTGGTGCTTGAGTTCCTTGCCGCGATAGCGAATGACGAAACGGTTAGGCACCTGATAGACCACGAACTCCATCAGGTTTTGCATGAAAGTCTTTTCGAAAACCTCCGGCGTACTGCCCGCTTTTTTCAAGGCGTTTGGCAAATCACGCAGCAGCCCGCCGAAATCGGCGTAATCCTCCATCACTGCGCGCAGGGTGGTTTCGCGGATGTTGCTGCCCTTGAAGAGCTGCTGCATGAAACTGATGGCGGCCTCCTTGTCGCCCTTGAAGTCGGCTTCGATCTGCAAGGCGGTATGGCCAGCGTTCACCCGATCCAGTTCGGCCTTGATGGCGTTGAACTCGCGCAGCCACAGGCCGTTGAGCTTGTCGATCTCGGCAAACAATGCGTCGCGGATGCTGCTTTGCTGGCTTTCCTGCTTGGCGAGCGCCTCCAGCATTTGCTCCGCCTTGGTTTTGCGCTGCTGTTGGGTCAGGAAGTCATCCGGCTGGATGGCCGTCATGCCGGTCTGCTTGAGTTCCTGAGCCAGCTGACGTTCGACCTGGGCAAACTCTTCCTGAAGACTCTGGCGCGCGGCATCGAACTCGCCTTGTTTGAATTGAAGCCGGGAGGTAACAGCGCGGGCCTCCTGCTCGATTTGCTTGAGCTGATCGACTTTGGCAACGAGGTTGGCAAATTCGGCGTAATAAGCCGTGAAGAAGTCGGGGTTCTGCTTGGAGACGTAGCTCGTGGCATTACGCAGATCGTCTTCGTGCTCGGCGATCAATTGCCCGAGGGCGAGCACAAAGCTGTCTGCCCGCTCCTTCATACGTGCCAGTGCACTGGCATCCTGCTGGAAGCCAAGGCGCTTTTGCAGTTTGTCGGCAACCCCGTACTCTTCAAATTTCTTCAGCCGGAAGTTGGCATCGGTGAGCTGGGACTGGTAATCACGCCTGAGTTCGGCAGTATTGCTGAGCTTGAGCCAGCGCTGCGCAGCATCACGCACATGCTGGCGTTGGGTTTCGATTTCGTCTCGCAGTGTGCGGAGCTTTTCGCCCACCAGCTTTTCCACTAGATCGGTCTCGAAACCTTCGCCGGTGCTGGAAAGGTCTTTCTGCCCGAAGTAGATCGGACGGCGCAGCACAGTTTCCCGGATCGATACACCGGGCTGCAATTTGCCGTCCAGATAGACGTTCGGCGCTTCGCGAAAAATGCGGGAGATGGTGAATACCTGTCCGTATACGTCACAGGCCGTCAGCGTCACCTTGCCGCCGCTGCCCAGAGTGTGGCGGATCAGTTCATCCTTGTACTTGGTGTCCTGCGCTTTCTCCCCGCGAGGAATATCGAGAGCGTAGCGCACTGCTTCCAGAATGGAAGACTTGCCGCTGCCCCGGATGCCGATCAACGTGTTCAGTTCAGGCGAGAAATGCAGCGTTTTCCCGTCAAGGATGCCCCCGTCAAAGTGAATGCTGCGGATGTGCGATGCGAGATGCTTGGGCGGCTCCGTGACGACCCGCGAAGCAGGATCGCTCAAGGCAAACTTGACCGCATCAAAGGACAGTTCACCCAATTTGAGGTAACAGGCTTTACCCTGACCAATCTCTTCGATGCATTTGGCGTCGCAGCCTTCCAGTTCGGCGGGGTACCAGCCACCTAGATGCTGCTGCGTTTTAGTCCGGCAGGGTTTGCTTTTCTCTTGCAGCTTGTTGTACGTGCGTACCTTTTGGAAGCCCAACGTGCGACGGCGGAAGAATTCGTTCTGGCCCAGTTCGGCAAGACGCCCCCCGTCCAATTCGGCCCACAGTCCGCTCGGTGCTTCGACATGGGCAAAGACAAGGAAAAAGTCGCGGTGATAGCTTTCCAGCTTCTTGATGGTTTCCAACAGCGACAGAGAGGAACGCCCGTTTTCCTGCTCGTACTGGGCAGGGACTTTTCCTTCAAACGCAACGCCCAGGAAGGGGTTGATATGGTCATGACCATCGGCCAACCAGTCGTCGGAAAAAACAACCAGGGTGTGGATGCCATTGGCCCCGTCATTGACCGACAGCTCGACGCCGGGCAGCAGCGCAATATTCTTCTTCTGCGCTGTCTTGCGCAGCGCTTTGAACTCCTCAAAATCGAACTTGTTGTGATTGGTGATGACGCCCAGCTGGATACCTGCTTTCTCCAGCGCGTTCACATACTTGCTGTTGTAGAAGTTGTCATCGCCTGTGTACTTGAACTCACGATCTGCGCGGGTGTGCAGATGGAAGTCCGCACGAACCCACTGTGCCCCTTGTGCAAAGACGGTTCCCATCATCGTCCCTCCTCGTAGGCAGCCAAACCGGCAATCTCTCGACCCTGGGCGAGCTTGTGCAGCAGTGGTGTCAGCTCTTCCATCAGGGCCAACTCTTTCTGCGTGCGGGCTTTCCAGCCAAGTTCCAGCGGGGCCATCAACTCGGAGAGGCGTTCGCCATCGAAAATGCGGCGGCGCAAAATGTCATCGACAAAGGCTTGCAGCGCTGATGCGTCCAGTGTGTGGCGGTTGGCGAGATCGGTGAGTTCCCGTGTTTTTTTCTCTGCCTTGAAGCGGTCGAATCCGCTGCGGATTTGATTTTCGTCCAGGGCTTCATTGATTGGCAGGCCACGGATGTACTCGGCGATGTCCTCGCGCTCGTCGATGAACTTGGCGTCGGACTGAATCAGGCCGATGAGCTGCTCACGGTTCATGGTGAGCTTGCCGGGCTTCTGCTGGGTCAGCTTGGCGATGAGGCCCATGATGTAGTCGTAGTCGATCACGCTTGAGGCGAAGAGTACGAATTCAAAATCAAGCTGCTGCACTTCTGGCGGGGTCTGGTCGCGATCCTGCTGTTCCTTCAAGCGCTTGGCCGTTTCGAGGTACACACCTTTGAAGCCCTGCATCTGATCGGGTGGCGCAATCTGGGTGATCTGCGCCTTCTGCTCATCCGAGAGATCGGTATATTGATCGAGCTGGGTCTTGAGGCGCTGTACTTCCTTGAACAGATTGACGAACTGCGCCCGTGCGGCATCGCCTTTCAGGTTGGCCACGTCTTCCGGCGCATTGCCCACGCCTTGCGACTGCATGAAGTCAGCCAGCTTCTGTGTGGCGGTTTGCAGGTTATCGATGACCTTGGGCGCAGGGTCTACCAGCCAGATTTCACGCGGGTTGTCGATCTTCTCGCCAGAGAACAGTGCAATCGCCTCTTCGACCGGCCTTTGCTGCTGACGGAAGTCGAGGATGTTGCCATAGGGCTTGCTGTCGTTCAGCACGCGATTGGTGCGCGAAAACGCCTGGATCAAACCGTGATGCTTGAGGTTCTTATCCACGTATAGGGTATTGAGGTACTTGGAGTCGAAACCGGTGAGCAGCATGTCCACCACGATGGTGATGTCGATCTTTTGCGCGGCGGGGAGATCGCTGTTGGGGTACTGCTGATCCTTTATGCGCTTTTGCACATCCTGGTAGTACAGGTCGAACTCGCTGATGCGATGGTTGGTGCCAAAGCGCGTGTTGTAATCGGTCACGATGCGCGTGAGCGCCGCCTTCTTGCCTTCGGGGTCTTGCTGGTTATCTTCTTTCTCTTGCGGCAGGTCTTCCTGAATCTGTTGTACGTCCTTATTTCCCTCGGCAGGTGGAGAGAATACGCAGGCAATGTTCAGCGGACGGAACTCAGGGCCTTGCTCGGTCTTTTGTTTTTGAATCTCCGCGAACAGTTCGAAATACTCGATGGCATCGTTGATGCTGGCTGTTGCCAACACCGCGTTGAACTTGCGGCCATTGGTCGCTGCATCGTGCTTGGCGAGAATGGTTTCAATGACCTTGGGCTTGGCCACACATTCACCAGGCTTGGGAGGATTCTTGCCTTCGGGCTTGAAGTAATCCACGTGAAAGCGCAGGACGTTGCGATCCTCGATGGCGTGGGTGATGGTGTATTGATGCAGACAACGCTGGAAGAGGTCGTCGGTCGTGCGGTAACTGGCCTGCTGACCTTCGATCTGCTGGTAGCTGGCGTTCTTCTCGAAGATGGGTGTGCCGGTAAAGCCAAAAAGCTGGGCGTTGGGGAAGAACTCCTTGATGGCTTTGTGGTTGTCGCCAAATTGTGAGCGGTGGCATTCATCAAAGATAAACACCATGCGCTGGTTGCGTAATGGCTCCAGCCGCTCCTTGTAGTTGCGCTTGTTGGCCCCATCCAGAGCCAGGCCCAGCTTCTGAATGGTGGTGACGATGACTTTATCGGCGTAGTCATCCGACAGTAGGCGGCGCACCAGTGTCTCGGTGTTGGTGTTCTCTTCGACGCAGCCTTCCTGAAAGCGGTTGAATTCCTCGCGAGTCTGGCGATCCAGGTCTTTGCGATCCACCACAAACAGACACTTGTCGATGTCCGGATTGTCTTTGAGCAGGGTGGACGCCTTGAACGAAGTCAGCGTCTTGCCTGAGCCGGTGGTGTGCCAGATGTAGCCGTTGCCGCAATTCTGGTGGATGCACTCCACGATGGCTTTGACGGCATAGATTTGGTATGGCCGCATCATCAGCAGCTTCTGCTCGCTGGCCACCAGCACCATGTAGCGGCTGATCATTTGCCCTAGAGTGCACTTTGCTAGGAACTTCTCGGCAAAACTATCGAGCAGCGTGATTTTCTTGTTGTCTTCGCTGGCAAACTGGTAAACCGGCAAGAAGCGCTCATCTGCGTTGAAGCTGAAGTGCCGTGCGTTGTTGTTGGCGAAATACCAAGTGTCAGTGCGGTTGCTGACGATGAAGAGCTGCAGGAAGCACAGCAGTGTCTTGCTATACCCATTGCCGGGGTCAGTCTTGTAATCAACGATCTGCTGCATGGCCCGGCGCGGGCTGACCGCCAAGGTCTTCAGCTCGATTTGCACCACCGGTACGCCGTTGATGAGCAGCATCACGTCGTAGCGGTGATGGCTGTTGTCAGTGTTCATGCGCAACTGGTTGACGACCTCAAAGTCGTTCTTGCACCAGTCCCGGATGTTCACCAAGGTGTAGTTCAGCGGCGTACCATCGTCGCGCTCGAAGCTGTTGATGTTGCGCAGCGTCTGGGCGGCGTTGTACACATCAGGCGTGATCACGCTGTCGAGCAGGCGCTGGAATTCGCTGTCGGTCAGGCGAACGCGGTTGAGGGTCTCGAACTTTTCGCGGAAGTTCGCCTCCAGCGCGGCACGGTCGCGGATATCGGGGCGATACGTGTATTTGAGATCTTCCAGTGTGGCAATCAGATCTCGTTCGATTTGGTTTTCTGTTGTCGTCATGAACCTGCCCCCTTCCTTCGCAGTGCTGTTTAGACCCATGTTCACACTGCCTCCGATTTCTTCCTGTTGATGCTCTCGGCGATCCAGCGATCCAGTTCGGAGCGGCGAAAGCGCCAGGTTCCCCCAAGCTTGAACGCCGGAATCTCGCCTTTCTGGGCAAGGCGATAGACCGTCCGTTTCCCGGCTTTGAGGTAGGCCGCGACCTCCTCAAGCGTGAGGATCTCGCTCTCGACTTCAGTCATCCGGAAACCATCCGATCTGGCCTTTCGTTGATTACGATTGCCAAGTTTAGCCAATTCTACCAAGCTGCGGTAGGTGCTGGCCAACTCCACAATCCCGGGAGCATTGGACGGTTGATCGCCAGCTCGCCCCGGAAATCCGGTCATGCCGTAGTTCCCATTCCCTGCGGCGCAAAGCGAGAGCGCGCCACAGCATCTGGCCATCCGCTTCAACGGGGAATGGCACGATGGGACAGACCAACCGCCGCGCATCCGCATGGCCTTCGCTGGCCGTGCTGTTGGCCGTGTTGCTCTCGGCCATGCAACCCGCCATTGCCGACGACGCTCCTGAGCGTGAGCAGCTCGCTGCGCTCGCCCGCCAACTCGACCTGATCGACCGCATCGCCGAGCACGCCGCCAGTACCGCTCCCCAGGAACGCGCCCGCTACCACTTCGACTACGCCCGGCTGCGCGCCGACCTGAAGCGCGTTCGCGCCGGCCTGCAGGACTACCTCGTGCCCCAGCGCGCCCAGCCGCGCGATCCCGTCCCGCTGGCCGGCGATTACGTCCGCCGCGACCGCGCCGACGACGAGGAGCCGTCGCCATGACGCCCTCTGCCGATCAGGTCGCCGCCTTCCAGGCCAACGGCGGCTTTGCGCCTTCGGCCGTCGCTGCCGTGGTGCTGGGCTTCGTGTTCGCCGTGTTGCTGCTGTGGGGCGTGTGGGCCATGCGCACCGCCTACGTCGGCTGGGCCGAGCACCGCATCACTGAACGTCAGTTCCTCGCCGTCGTCGTGCGCTTCGTGGCGATGTACCTGGTGCTGACCTTCTTCCTCCTCTCCTGACCGTCACGAAAGGCCATACGCCATGAACACGCCACCGACACCCCATCGCATCCCGTCCCGCATCGCCGCACCGCTGCTGCCGCTGGCGCTCGCGGGCCTGCCGCTGTCGGCCTTCGCGCAGGGCCTGCCGACCATGGAAGACCCATCGCGCGGCCAGGGCAGCGGCATCCTGCAGACCTTGCAGAACTACGGCTACGACATCGTGCTGCTGATCGCGCTGCTGGTGGTCGCCTCGATGTTCGTCGGTGTCTGCTATCACGCCTACACCCGCTACTCGGAGATCCACACCGGCCGCGCCACCTGGGGACAGTTCGGCCTGACGGTCGCCGTGGGCGCGATCCTCCTGGTGGTCGGCATCTGGCTGCTCACCAAGGCCACCGGCGTGCTGTGAGGGCGGCAAGCGATGGCCGTCCCTTCGGAGACCCCGCAAGACACGCTGGTGACCTTCCTGCCGCACCGGCTGAACCGCCAGCCGGTGGTCGTGCGCGGGCTGACCGCCGACGAGTTGTGGATCTGCACCGGCCTGTCGGCCGCAGCCGGGTTCGCGCTCGGCCTGCCCTTGGCCTGGCTCACGCACAGCATCGCCATGGTGCCCACGCTGATCGTCGCCGGCATCGCGTTGGGCGTCTTTGTCGGCGGAGGCTTCCTGCGCGCGCAGAAGCGCGGCCGGCCCGACACCTGGCTGTACCGGCAGCTCCAATGGCGGTTGGCCCTGCGGCATCCGGCGCTGGCGGCGCTCCTGGGCGGGCAGCGCCTCATCACCCGCTCGGGCTACTGGACTACCCGGCGCAACACCGATCGAGGGGCGCCATGAGCCGTTTCAAGAACGAGGTTGCGCACCTGCAGGCGCACGTGAAGACGTTGCGTCTGGGGGCCGGCGCGCTGTTCGTGGTGGCGCTGCTGCTCGGCTTCGGTTGGTGGAGTGCGCCGAAGAGTCTCACCATCCATGTGCCGCCGGATCTGCGCTCGGGCAGCACGCGCAAGTGGTGGGACGTGCCGCCCGAGAGCGTGTATGCCTTCTCGTTCTACATCTGGCAGCAGGTACAGCGCTGGCCCACGAACGGCGAAGAAGACTATCCGCGCAACCTGCGCGCGCTGTCGGCCTACCTGACGCCGAGCTGCCGGGCCTTCCTGCAACAGGACTACGAGTACCGGCGCGCCAGTGGCGAGCTGCGTCAGCGCGTGCGCGGCATCTACGAGATTCCCGGCCGCGGCTACGGCGATGATCCGGCCACGCGCGTCAAGGTGGTCTCCGACCGCGATTGGATCGTCACGCTCGACGTGAGCGCGGACGAGTACTACGGCTCCGAGCAGGTCAAGCGCGCCCTGGTGCGCTACCCCATCAAGGTCGTCCGGCTGGACATCGACCCGGAGCACAACCCCTTCGGCCTGGCGCTGGACTGCTACGCCGGCGCACCCCAGCGCATCGAACCGCCGCCGACGCCGACCCAGGCCGGCGCGCCCGCCAACGCCTCCGGCCATCTGCAGGGAGACTCCCCATGAAGCCCATTGCCTTGTCGGCCCTGGCCGGCGTCCTGCTGATCCTCGGTGTCGTGCCGGCCAGCCAGGCCGTGGAAATCCTGCGCTGGGAGCGCCTGCCCCTGCCGGTGCCGCTGGTGGTCGGCCAGGAGCGCGTGGTCTTCATCGACCGCAATGTGCGCGTCGGCGTGCCGGCCAGCGTCGGCGATCACCTGCGCGTGCAGAGTGCCGGCGGCGCGATCTACCTGCGGGCGAGCGAGCCGATTCCGCCCACGCGGCTGCAACTGCAGGACGTGGAATCCGGCGCGCTGATCCTGCTCGACATCGCCGCCGAGCCGGCGAAGGACGGTCAGGCGCCGCTGGAGCCGGTGCGCATCGTGGAAGCGGAAGCCCCCGCGAAGCGCTACGGCGGCGGTGCGGCAAGCGGCGCGGACGAGCAGGCCGACGCGCCCGCAGACAAATCCGTTCCCCGGCGCGAGACGCCGGTACCGGTCGTGCTGACGCGCCATGCCGCACAGAACCTGTACGCGCCGCTGCGCACCGTCGAGCCGGTCGCCGGCATCGGGCGCGTGAACCTGCGCCGTGGCCTCGCACTGGACACCTTGCTGCCGACGCTGCCGGTGCACGCGCGGGCATTGGCCGCGTGGCGCCTGGAAGACCAGTGGGTGACGGCCGTGCGACTCACCAATACCTCGTCGCGCTGGCTCGACCTCGACCCGCGCGCCCTGCAGGGGAACTTCGTGGCGGCGACCTTCCAGCATCCGAACCTGGGGCCGGCCGGCACCCCGTCCGACACCACGGTGCTCTACCTGGTGACGCGCGGCCACGGCCTGGCCGAGTCGCTGCTGCCGGCGCTGAGCCCGATCGACGCCACCGTGAACCTGCCGCCGGCCGCCGCGGCCGGCTCGACCGGAGGAGCGCGCGATGAAGAGTAATCCGCTGCTCAAGTGGCTGCTGATCCCGATGGCGCTGCTGCTGGTGTTCGTCGGCATCAAGCTGTTCTCCGGCGCCCCCGGCGGCCAGCCCGCCCCCAAGGGCGCGGCCAGTACGCTCACGCCCGAGGAGATGAAAGCCCTGGGCATCGCTGGCGACACGCCGCGCGATACCGTTGCCACGCTGGTGGCCCAGGTGAAGCAGTTGCGCACCGAGCTGCAGAGCGCGCTTGGCGACAACAAGCAGCACAAGGCCGAGAACGAGCGCCTGCGTGCGCGGGAAAGCGCGATCGACCAGCGCATCCAGAGCGCGCTGGAAGGCGAACGCAACCGCCTGGAGCAGGAGCGCACCCAGGTGGCCAGCGACAGGCAGCAGACCCAGGGGCTGCTGCAGGATCTGCAGCGGCAACTGGACGGCCTTGCCGGCAAGGGTGGCCCGTCCGACCTGCCCGTCGGGCTGGGGCTGGAAGAGGGTGACGGCAAGCGCTTCAACCGCGGCACCAGTGGCACGCAGTGGGTCGAGCCCGACGATGCCAAGGTCGACGCCAAGAACGCCAGCAAGGAGCCGAGCTTTCCCCTGAGCTTCGGGCCGGCCCAGAAAAGCCTGTCGGCCGCAGCGGAATCCGTCGCCGACGTCGGCAGCCGCGCCGTGGGCGCATCCACGAAGGCCGTCTACACCGTGCCGTCGAACTCGACGCTCATGGGGTCGATTGCCATGACGGCGCTGATCGGGCGCGTGCCGATCGACGGAACCGTCAACGACCCGTACCCGTTCAAGGTGCTGATCGGCCCGGACAACCTCACGGCCAACGGCATCGACATCCCCGACGTGGCCGGCGCCGTGGTCAGCGGCACGGCCTCGGGCGACTGGACGCTCTCGTGCGTGCGCGGGCAAATCCGCTCGGTCACGTTCGTGTTCCAGGACGGCACCATCCGCACGGTGCCGGAGGACAGTGGCAAGGGCGGTAGCAGCGGCGGCAACTCGGGTCACAACGGCGCCAGCATCCAAGGCGGCCTGGGCTGGATCAGCGACCCCTACGGCATCCCCTGCGTCAGCGGCGAGCGGCGCAGCAACGCCCAGCAGTACTTGGGCAGCCAGGCGCTCATCACCGCGGCCGGCGCCGGCGCGGCCTCGCTCATCAAGTCCGACAACGGCAGCGTGGCCGTGGTCGCCAACAGCAACGGCTCGCTGGGCACCGTCGGCATCAGCGGCGTTGATGCGATGGGCCGCATCCTCGCGGGCGGCGTGCGCGACATGGCCGATTGGGTCAACAAGCTCTACGGCCAGGCCTTCGCGGCGGTCTACGTGCAGCCTGGCGCCAGGGTGGCCGTGCATCTGGAGCAGCCGCTCGACATCGACTACGACGCCAAGGGGCGTCGGGTCCACCAACGCACCGGAGAAGCCCATGCCTCGGATCTGGATTGACACGGCCGCCGTGCTGCTGGCGGCCACTCTGCTCGGCGGCTGCGCCACCAGCAAGGAGAAGCTGCTGCCGCACGGCGACAGCACCATGCTCGACATCTGGCATCAGGAGACCGGCGGCAGCGCGGGCGGCGGCCAAGCCGCCCGGCAACTGCTCGATGCGCGCCAGGGCCTGCGCCGGCCGCTGACCGAGGCCGCTGTGCAGGCAACGCCCGGCATGCAGGCGCGCTACACCCGTACCGCGCAGAACGAGATTTACCGCCAGTTCCACCGCCTGCCGAACCCCGACCTGGTGATGTACGTATTCCCGCACCTGGCGGGTACCGACCCGGTGCCGGTGCCCGGCTACAGCACGGTGTTCCCGCTCTACCAGCGCGTGCAGTACGCGATGCCGGGCGAGCGCGTGGAGGACTACTGATGGCCTGGTGGTCACGCAAGCCCGGCGCATCGCCTGCTGACGCCGTGGATGCGGCCGATGATGCCTGGGCACGGCACGTAACGGCCTTGGCGGCACAGGGTGTCGCCGAGCCGGGCAGCGCGCTCGGCCGGGGCCAGCGCAGGCCGGCCACCCAGGCCGACCACGATGCGCTCTATGGCGTCGCGCCGTCGTTCGCGGACTTGCTGCCCTGGGTCGAGTACCTGCCCGGCAGCAAGTGCATGCTGCTGGAAGACGGCCAGTCGGTGGCGGCCTTCTTCGAGCTGGCGCCGGTCGGCACCGAGGGCCGCGTGATGGCCTGGCTGTGGCAGGCGCGCGATGCGCTGGAGAACGCCCTGCAGGACTCCTTCGACGAGTTGGACGACAACCCCTGGGTGGTGCAGCTCTACGCCCAGGACGAGGCCGACTGGGACAACTATCTGCGTTCACTGGCGAACTATCTGCAGCCGCGTGCGCAGGGCAGCGCGTTCAGCGACTTCTACCTGCGCTTCTTCGCCCATCACCTGCGGGCCATCGCCAAGCCGGGGGGCCTGTTCGAGGACACCACGGTGACGCGCCTGCCGTGGCGCGGCCAGGTGCGGCGCGTGCGTATGGTGGTCTATCGCCGCACGTCCGCGGCCCCGACCCCGCGGCGCGGCCAGTCGCCCGAGCAGGCGCTGACCACGATCTGCGACCGCCTCGTCGGCGGGCTGGCGAATGCCGGCGTGAAGGCTCGGCGCCTCGGCGCGGCGGACATCCACGCCTGGCTGCTGCGCTGGTTCAACCCGAATCCGACCTTGCTCGGCGCCACCGCCGAAGACCGGGAACGCTTCTACGCGCTGACCCGCTACCCGGAAGAGCGGGAGGAGGGCGAGATCGAACTCGCCAGCGGTACCGACTTCGCACAACGGCTGTTCTTCGGCCAGCCCCGTTCGGACGTGCCCAACGGCCTGTGGTTCTTCGACGGCATGCCGCATCGGGTGATCGTGATGGATCGCCTGCGCACGCCACCCGTGACGGGCCATCTGACGGGCGAGACGCGCAAAGGCGGCGATGCCATGAACGCGCTGTTCGACCAGATGCCCGAGGACACGGTGATGTGCCTGACGCTGGTCGCCACACCCCAGGACGTGCTGGAGGCGCACCTCAACCACCTCGCCAGGAAGGCCGTCGGCGAAACCCTGGCCTCGGAGCAGACCCGGCAAGACGTGCAGCAGGCGCGCGGCCTGATCGGCAGCGCGCACAAGCTCTACCGCGGTGCGCTGGCGTTCTACCTGCGCGGCTGCGACCTGGCCCAGCTCGATGCGCGCGGCCTGCAGCTCGTCAACGTGATGCTCAACGCCGGCCTGCAACCGGTACGCGAAGAGGACGAGGTGGCGCCGCTGAACAGCTATCTGCGCTGGCTGCCGTGCGTGTTCGATTCGGCTGCCGACAAGCGCCAGTGGTACACCCAGCTCATGTTCGCGCAACATGCGGCGAACCTGGCGCCGGTCTGGGGCCGCAGCCAGGGCACGGGGCATCCGGGCATCACGTTCTTCAACCGCGGCGGCGGCCCGATCACCTTCGATCCGTTGAACCGCCTCGACCGGCAGATGAACGCGCATCTGTTCCTCTTCGGCCCCACGGGTTCGGGCAAGAGCGCGACGCTCAACAACATCCTGAATCAGGTGACGGCGATCTATCGGCCGCGCCTGTTCATCGTCGAGGCGGGCAACAGCTTCGGCCTGTTTGGCGACTTCGCGGCACGATTGGGTCTCACCGTGCATCGGGTGAAACTTGCGCCCGGCGCGGGCGTCAGTCTGGCTCCGTTCGCCGACGCCTGGCGCTTGGTCGATACGCCGAGCCAGGTACAGACGCTGGACGCCGATGCGCTCGACGAAGACCAGACCGATGCCGGCATGGCCGTGGAAGGCGACGAGCAGCGCGACGTGCTCGGGGAGCTGGAGATCACTGCACGACTGATGATCACCGGCGGCGAGGACAAGGAAGAAGCGCGCATGACGCGCGCCGACCGCAGCCTGATCCGCCAGTGCATTCTCGATGCGGCCCAGCATTGCGTGGCGGACAGACGCACGGTGCTCACGCGCGATGTGCGCGACGCGCTGCGCGAGCGCGCCCGCGACGCCACGCTGCCGGAGATGCGGCGCGCACGGCTGCTGGAGATGGCCGACGCCATGGATATGTTCTGCCAGGGCGTGGACGGCGAGATGTTCGACCGTTCCGGCACGCCGTGGCCCGAGGCGGACATCACCATCGTGGACCTGGCCACCTTCGCGCGCGAGGGCTACAACGCCCAACTCTCGATTGCCTACATCTCGCTCATCAACACCGTCAACAACATCGCCGAGCGCGACCAGTTCCTGGGCCGTCCGATCATCAACGTGACGGACGAAGGCCACATCATCACGAAGAACCCGCTGCTCGCGCCCTACGTGGTCAAGATCACCAAGATGTGGCGCAAGCTCGGCGCCTGGTTCTGGCTCGCCACGCAGAACCTCGACGACTTGCCGAAGGCGGCCGAGCCCATGCTCAACATGATCGAGTGGTGGATCTGCCTGTCGATGCCACCCGATGAAGTGGAGAAGATCGCGCGCTTCCGCGAACTCAACGCTTCGCAGAAGGCGCTGATGCTCTCGGCGCGCAAGGAGGCCGGCAAGTTCAGCGAGGGCGTCATCCTGTCCAAGTCGATGGAGGTGCTGTTCCGCGCCGTGCCGCCCAGCCTCTACCTGGCGATGGCGATGACCGAGCCCGAGGAGAAGGCCGAACGCTTCCAGTTGATGCAGCAGCACGGCATCAGCGAACTCGATGCCGCCTTCCGCGTGGCCGAGAAGATCGACCGTGCGCGGGGCATCGAACCCCTGGCGCTGGACACGTTGGCCTGACGGGAGCGACACGATGCGCATGCCTTCATTCGCCCGCCGTCATCCCTGGATCGGTCTGCTGATCGTGGTGACGATTGCGGTTGCCTCGTGGATGCTGCTGCGCGTGCCGCATCCGGCAACCGAGTCCATGCCCCTGGCCGCCGCCGGGTCCGAAGCGCCGAAACCGGCCGGCCCGCCCTGGCTGTATGGCCGTGCCGATGCGCGCTTCACGGTGGTCGGGTACGCCGACCTGGAGTGTCCGTACTGCCGGGCCTATTTCCCCGCGCTCAAGCGCTGGATCGACGCCCATGCCGAGGTGAACTGGCAGTGGCACCACCTGCCGCTGTCCATGCACGAGCCGGCCGCGACTGCCGAGGCACGCCTGGCCGAGTGCGCGGGCGAGACTGGCGGACATGCCACGTTCTGGCAGGCCGTGGCGTGGCTCTACTCGAACACCCGTGGCGACGGCCAGGGCCTGCCGGAGGGCCTGCGCTATCCCGACCTCACGCCAGCCATGCAGCGTTGTCTCGACAGCGATCGCCCCGATGCCGTCATCCGTGCCCAGGCGGCGGAAGCAGCACAGCAGGGCATCGCGGCCACGCCGGCCTTGCAACTGCGCCACCGCGAGTCCGGCAAGACCCTCCTGCTGCACGGTCCCGTCGAAGGCGATGCCTTGCTGTCGGCCATCGACCTGCTCGCCGCCGGCAGCACGACCGCAGCCGAACCCGCCCATTCCCCAGACATGCCCGCCGGCGTCGCCGGTGACATGCCCAGGTAGCCATCGATCTTCAAGGCTGCGGCGCGGCTCGTCCGCGTTGATCGAGACCCGTTCGCATCGCATCCCTTGACGCGAACAGCCACCGCATCCGCGGTGGTGGATGCCCGCTCGTCACCTGTTCCATCCCCATCGTCCCCAGGAGGGTTTGCCCTCCAGGGGCAGGCGCCCTCCGATCTCATCCCTTGGAGGTTCGCCATGTCTCTCGTCATCGCCGACTCCCGCCCGGAGTCGCTCACCCTGATCGCCGCCCAGCACGAAGACTGGATCATCCGGCAGGCCATCACCCTGCTGGAGAACCGCGTGTTCAAGGCCGGTCCGGCGCTGGGCAGTCCCGCCGCCGTGCGCGACTACCTGCGCCTGAAACTGGTCGCGGAGCCGAACGAAATCTTCGCCGTCGTGTTTCTCGACAACCAGCACCAGGTGCTCGCCTTTGAGCCGCTGTTCAAGGGCACGGTCGACCAGACTTCGGTGTATCCGAGGGTGGTGGTCCAGCGTGCGCTGGCGCTCAACGCTTCGGCGCTGATCCTGGCGCATCAGCACCCCTCGGGGAACACCGAGCCCTCGGCCGCTGATCGTGCGATCACCGAGCGGTTGAAGAGCGCCCTGGCCACCGTCGATGTCCGGGTGCTGGATCACTTCATCGTCGGCAAGGGCAGCCCGTACTCGTTCGCCGAAGCCGGCTTGTTGTAGCCCGCAGGCGTCCCTTTCGGGGGGCGCCTGCCTCTTGCCCCTATCCACACGAACTGCCATGGAAAGTTCCGGTTGCCACGTTCGCGATGCGCTCTGATGGTCGCGACTTTCGGAAGCGCGCCATGTGCTTGCGCGCGAGTGCTCTCAAGAGGAGGGTTCCTCGTACTTCCGAAACGCGCGCCAAAGTGCAACGTCATAGGCGATCTTGAGCAGGCCGCAGGCCACCAGCGGCGCCGCCAGCCAGCCAGCGGCGAACAAGGCGCCGCCAATGGCGGGGCTTGCTGCGGCGGCGAGGCTCCTGGGTACGGCGGTGAAGCTTGCCGCCGGGGCGCGCTCGGCCGGCGTTACCACCGCCATGACGAAGGCCGAGCGCGTCGGCACGTCCATCTGCGACAGGGCGCTGCGCAGGAACAGCAGCGCGAGCGCCACCGGCAGGCTGTCGGCGAAGGCGGCGAGGATCAGACAGACGCTCGACGGGATGTGGGTGAACACCATCGTGTTGATCAGGCCAATATGGCGCGCCACCCAGGGGGCGGCGAGCTGGGAGCCGGCCGACAGCAACCCGGCCCAGAAGAAGAACTGGCCGGCGGCGGCGAGCGAGAGGTCGAAACGCTCGAACAGCCAGAGCGCGAGCAAGGTATTGACGATCAACCCGCCGGCGAAGGCATCGACCGAGAACAGTGCCGCCAGTTTGATCACGATGCCGCGCGAAGGCCCCAGCGGCACGGGTGCCGCCTGCGCATGCACACGGTGGTCCGGCAAGGCGCGATACAGGACGAAGATCACGACGCCGGTCAGCCCGTAGGCGACGAACATCAGACGCAACGCGTCGAGCTGGGCCATGCCGGCATCGGTCAGCACTTGCGGGATCACGGTCGCCAGCGAGCCGGTCGCGGCACACAAGGCACCGACGAAGGTATAGCGCGCGAACAGGAAGGTGCGCGCCTCGCCTTGCGCCGATTCGGCCAGCCGCGCCTGCTCCAGCGGCAGGAAGACGCTGACGTCGCCGGAGCTGGGGTTCATCGTACCGACGAAGGCGACGATCAGCAGCGGCCAGAAGGCGCCGATGCCGCCCAGGCCGGCCAGCAGCAGACCCGTTGCGACCATCAGCCAGGCGGCGGCGAGGAGTAGCCGGCGCTGCGGGAAGCGATACCCCCACTGCCCGACCGCCAGGGTTGCCAGCGCCGACCCGAACAGGGTGGCAGTGCTGATCAGCCCGACCTCCCACTTGCCCAACCCCAAGGCCAGCAGATAGACCGGCAGCAGGATGGCCACAAAACCGTCGGTGAAGGCCCGCAGCGCCCGACCGATCAGCAGCAGACGTGCCTCGGGCGCAGCTCCGGGGGGCAGCAGCATCACTTCAAGCCAAGCAGGCGGGCGACCTTCTTCAGTGGCGTGTCGGCGCACCAGGCGTAGAGCGCGTCGTACATCACCATGCCTGCCTTCAGCATCTCGTGGTCGTCGGCGAAGTTGAGCGACAGCCCTTTCGAGATGGCCAGCAGGCCGGCTGCCTCCTTCGCGAGCTGGGGCTGGCCGCAATCGGCAGCGCGCACGATGAGCGCCAGCTTGTTCAGGGCCGGGTCGTCGAGTTCGTATTTGTCGATGAAGGCATCGAAGCTGCAGCGGTCGCCATGGTGGCCGAGCTCGACATTCGGCACGTCATAGGGAATCGCGCCGGTGTCGACGGCGACCTTCAGGACCTCGCCAGCCGGCACGTAGAGGAACTCGGGGGCCTCGTCGATGAAGCGCGTTACCAGCCAGGGGCAGGCGATACGGTCGATCTTGGGGCGTTCGCGGGTGACCCATTTCATCGGGGTCGTCTCCTGTTCAGAAGCCGTCGGCTTCGCTTTCCTGATAGGCCTGATAGGCGTTGCGGCCGTTCAGCTCCTTGAAGTTGGCCAGCGATTGCCAGGCCGAGGCGTCGAAGCCCGACTTCGCCGATTCAATGTCGGTGCCTTTCTTCACCGCATCGTCCATGTGGCGTTTGATGCGTGCCAGGTAGTCGCGGGTTGGATGCTCGAAGGCGGCGAGCGGCGCGGGCTCGCCATGCCCGGGCACGAAGATGGCGCCGTCCAGGGCGCGCAGCGCATCGAAGGCTTCCAGCCAGCCCTTGACGCTGCCATCCGGAATCAGGGCCGGCACTCGGCCGCCGTACAGGATGTCGCCGGCAAACACGGTGCGGTCCGGAAGCACCTGCACCACCAGGCTTCCCTTGGTATGGGCCGTGCCGGCGTGGCGCAAGCGCAGCACGATGCCGCCGCCGAGATCCAGATCGACGGACTCGCCCGCGCCAAGCAATCGGTCCGGTGCGGCCGGCACGGGCCATTCGGCGATGCCGAGAATGCCCGCCGCCGCGCCGGCCATCATGGCGCCGTCGCGGCCCATGCGCTCGGCCGCCTCCCGGCCGGCGAGGATATGGGCACCGGCCCGGCGGAAGACATCGTTGCCGAGAAAACGATGGGGCTGCGAATTGGTATTGACCACATAGCGCACCGGCAGCGCGGTGCGCGCGCGGATGTGGCGCAGCATCGCCTCGGCCATTTCGGGTGAATAGCCGCTGTCGATGACGGCCACGGCCTCCTTGCCGACTACGAAGCCGAGATTCATGCGGAAACCCCGATTGGCCGTGCTCGGGCCCTCATAGGGACCGATCCAGGCCCAGGCATGGGGAGACAACTGTCGAGGTGCAGGCAGAACGTCGGCGTATGACGCCCCCACCCCCAGCAGGCTCAGGAGCACGAGGCCGATCGACCGCGCGAGGCACTGCACGGCTCGACGCGCGCCGCCCCCATTCGGCGTCGGCCTGCTGATCGGTTCATGCGAGAACGATGCAGAGGTAGTGGCGTGCTTCATTCAGCCCTCCACGTTGGCCAATGCGGCCTCGGCCGCCGTCCAGGACAGGTTCTGCATGAAGGCGTCCACATAGGCCGCGGCCTTGGCGCCGAAGTCCATGTGGTAGCTGTGCTCGTACATGTCGAGGGCGATCAGCGGCGTGGCGCCGGCCAGGTTGTGGGCGTGGTCGGCGGCCCAGGCATTCACGAGACGCCTGCGGCGCG